>NZ_JBMDJT010000003.1:0-126683 GCF_057809335.1 Microbacterium sp. FG3
CAGCATGCGCCCGCCCCGCGGCGCGCAGCGCCGCCTCGCTCTCGCGGGAGCGAGAGCGCGAGCACGCGAGCGGCACCGCGAAGCGGTGCCCGAGCGGCGCAGACGCTTCTAAAAAGAAAGCGCGGCGCAGATCAAGAAAAGAAACCGTCGATCGCCGCATTCAGCGTGGCCGACGGGCGCATCACGGCCGCCGTCTTCGCCGCGTCGGGGCGGTAGTAGCCGCCGATGTCGGCGGGCGTGCCCTGGACCGCGATCAGCTCCTCGACGATCGTCTGCTCCTCGGCGGCGAGCTTCTCGGCCAGCGGGGCGAACGCCGCCGCCAGCTCGGCGTCGGCCGTCTGCTGCGCGAGCTCCTGCGCCCAGTACAGGGCGAGGTAGAAGTGCGAGCCGCGGTTGTCGATCGTGCCCAGCTTGCGGCCGGGGGAGCGGTCGTTCTCGAGGAACGAGGCGGTGGCGGCGTCGAGCGTGTCGGCGAGCACCTGTGCCTTCGCGTTGTCCTCGGTCTGGGCGAGGTGCTCGAACGAGGCCGCCAGCGCGAAGAACTCGCCCAGCGAGTCCCAGCGCAGGTAGTTCTCCTCCACGAGCTGCTGCACGTGCTTGGGGGCCGATCCGCCGGCGCCCGTCTCGAACAGGCCGCCGCCCGCCATGAGCGGGACGATCGAGAGCATCTTCGCCGACGTGCCGACCTCGAGGATCGGGAACAGGTCGGTGTTGTAGTCGCGCAGCACGTTGCCGGTCACCGAGATGGTGTCGAGGCCCTGGCGGATGCGGTCGAGCGAGAACTTCGTCGCCTCCGCCGGCGCCATGATGCGGATGTCGAGGCCCTCGGTGTCGAACTCGGGCAGGTAGGCGTTCACCTTGGCGATGAGGTTGGCGTCGTGGGCGCGCTTCTCGTCCAGCCAGAACACCGCGGGGGTGTTCGACAGGCGGGCGCGGGTGACGGCGAGCTTGACCCAGTCCTTGATCGGGGCGTCCTTGGTCTGGCAGGCGCGCCAGATGTCGCCCGGCTGCACGTCGTGGCTCAGCACGGCCTCGCCGGCGGCGTTGACGACGCGGATGGTGCCGGCCGCGGCGACCTCGAACGTCTTGTCGTGCGAGCCGTACTCCTCGGCCTTCTGGGCCATGAGGCCCACGTTCGGCACGGTGCCCATCGTCGTCGGGTCGAGCGCGCCGTTGGCCTTGCAGTCGTCGATCACCGTCTGGTAGACGCCGGCGTACGACGAGTCGGGGATGACGGCGAGGGTGTCGGCCTCCTTGCCGTCCGGGCCCCACATGTGCCCGCCGATCCGGATCATCGCCGGCATCGAGGCGTCGACGATCACGTCGCTCGGCACGTGCAGGTTGGTGATGCCCTTGTCGCTGTTCACCATCGCGAGCGCCGGGCCCTCGGCCAGCTGTGCGTCGAAGGCGGCGCGGATCTCGGCGCCGTTCGGCAGCTGCTCGAGGCCCGCGTAGATCGCGCCGAGGCCGTCGTTGGCCGACAGGCCCGCGGCCTCGAGATCGGCGCCGTAGGTCTCGAACACCGGCGCGAAGTAGGCGCGCACGATGTGGCCGAACAGGATCGGGTCGCTGACCTTCATCATCGTGGCCTTGAGGTGCGCCGAGTACAGCACGCCCTCCTCCTTGGCCTGGCGCACGGTCTCGGCGAGGAACGCGTCGAGGGCCGCGGCGCTCATGAAGGTCGCGTCGACGACCTCGCCCTCGAGCACGGGCAGCTTCTCCTTGAGCACCGTGACGGTGCCGTCCTCGGCCACGTGCTCGATGCGCAGCGTGTCGTCGGCGGGGGAGACGTACGACTTCTCGTTCGAGGCGAAGTCGTCGTGGCCCATGGTCGCCACGCGCGTCTTCGAGTCGGCGCTCCACGCGCCCATCGAGTGCGGGTGCGCCTTGGCGTAGGCCTTCACGGCGCCGGGGGCGCGGCGGTCGCTGTTGCCCTGGCGCAGCACCGGGTTCACGGCCGAGCCCTTGACCTTGTCGTAGCGGGCCGCGATGTCCTTCTCCTCGGCGGTCTGCGGGTCCTCCGGCAGGTCCGGCACGTCGTAGCCCTGCGCCTGCAGCTCGGCGATCGCGGCCTTCAGCTGCGGGACCGATGCCGAGATGTTCGGGAGCTTGATGATGTTGGCCGTGGGCTCGAGCGCGAGCTCGCCCAGCTCGGCCAGAGCGTCGCCGATCCGCTGCTCCTCGGTGAGGCGCTCGGGGAACTGCGCGATGATGCGGCCCGCGAGGGAGATGTCGCGGGTCTCGAACTCCACCCCCGCCTTCGCCGCGTACGCCGAGATGATCGGCAGCAGCGAGTACGTCGCCAGCAGCGGCGCCTCGTCGGTGTGGGTGTAGATGATCTTCGACATGCGGTGGCGCTCCAGTGATCGGGGATGTGCCGGGAAACTATCTCGATATCAAGATACCTGAGGCGGGTCGCGGGACCCGACGTCCATCCTCCCGGCTGGCCGCCCGGCGGGCAACTCGCGGCGCCGCCGCGTGGGGCTCAGGCGTCGCCGGTGGCGACGGGGCGGCCGGGCGTGTTCGACCACTGCGACCACGAGCCCGGGTACAGGGCGGGTCGCAGGCCCGCGAGCGTGGCGGCGACGAAGGCGTGCGAGGCGCTCACGCCCGAGCCGCAGTAGAGACCCACCTCATCGCCCGCGCCCACGCCGGCGAACCGGGCGCGGAGCTCGTCGGCGGGCAGGAAGCGGCCGTCCTCGTCCGCGAGCGTGGCGGTGGGCAGGTTGCGGGCGCCGGGGATGTGGCCGGCGACCGGATCGATGGGCTCGGTCTCGCCGCGGAAGCGCTCGGGCGCGCGCACGTCGAGCAGGGTGCCGGATCGGCCGAGCTCGGCCGCCTCGTCGATCGTGAGGCGCGGCAGGCGGCCGGAGCCGAGCGTGATCGATCCCGGTTCGGGGGCGCTCGGCCGCGTCTCGAGCGGGTGGCCTGCGCGCGTCCAGGCGGACAGGGCGCCGTCGAGGATCCGCACGTCCACGCCCGCGTCGGCGAGCATCCACCACGCGCGCGCGGCCGCCATGGAGCGGGCGTCGTCGTAGACGACGACCTCGTCGCCGTCGTGCAGCCCCCAGCGCCGCGCGGCCGCCTGCAGCGCGGCGGGCTCGGGCAGCGGGTGGCGGCCGTCGGAGGGCGCGCCGTGCGCCGACAGCTCGCTCTCGAGGTCGACGTAGACCGCGCCGGGGAGGTGACCGGCCTCGAAGGCGGGGCGGCCGTCGGGGGCGTCGAGCCACCACCGCACGTCGAGCACCCGCAGGCGGGGGTCGCGCCCGATCCGCGCGGCCAGCTCGTCGACGGTGATCAGGATGTCGGCCATGACCCCACGATAGGCGCTCGCGCAGGCCGGGTCAGGCCTCCAGGGCCTTCTGCACGCGCTGCACCGAGACGGCTTCGGCCGTGCCGAGGCGCTGGGCGAACAGGCTCACGCGCAGCTCCTCGAGCAGCCAGCGGGCCGTGACGAGCCGGGCGGGCGCGTCGGCGGGGAGCGGGATGGCGCCGCCCGCCTCGGCGAAGGCGGCCGCCGCGCGCTCGTACTCGGTCATCCAGGCGCGATCGCGCCCCGGATTGTCGGGCAGCTGCTCGAGCCGGATGCGCGCGCCCTCGAGGTAGCGCGGCAGGTGCCGCAGCCGGTCGACGCCGGTGGCGAGCACGAATCCGGGATGGACGAGGCCCGCCAGCTGCCCGCGCACGTCGTTCAGCGCACCGAGCAGCGTCATGGAGTTCGCGCGCTTCATGGCCTTCTCGACCTCGCGGGCGGCCGTGAGGATGCGCGCGACGAGCGAGACCGTCGCGAGCACGTCGTCGACCGATCCGCGGCTCACCTCATCGCGCGCCGCCTCGAACTGCGCGCGCGTGCGCACCGCGCCGTGACGGGCGAGCACGGCGTCGGCCACCGCGGCGCGGCAGTCCTCGATCACGGCGCGCGCCGAGGGGTAGGGCGACGCCGCGAGCGCGAGCTTCTCGTTCGCCGTGAGGTGGTCCTGGATGTACGACACGGGGCTCGGCACCTGCAGCAGCACGAGTCGCCGCACGCCCGCGCGGCTCGCGCGCCGTGCGTCCTCGGCCGTCGCCTCGACGCGGATCGCGACCGCGTCCTTCGCGTCCACGAGCGCCGGATAGCCGCGCACCACGCCGCCGGCGACCCTCGTGTCGACGACCTCGGGAAGATCGCCGAGATCCCAGTCGGTGATCCCGCTGCGCTCGATCGACGCGTGCACCGTCGTGGCCTGCGCCACGCGATCCGCGCCCTTCGCGGCCCGCTGGCCCGCCCGATCCAGCTGGCGCGCCACGCTGTCGCGCGCCTTGCCCGCCAGGCGCGCCTTCAGCTCCTCGAGGTCGCGGTCCGAACCCACCGCGCGGCCGCGGGCGTCGACGGCGCGGAACGACATGCGCAGGTGCTCGGGCACGCGGTCGAGCTCGAAGTCCGCCGCCGTGACGGGCTGGTTCGCCTGGCGCTGCACGAGCCGCGCGAGGGCGTCCGCGAGCGGCAGCGGCGGCCGGCCGGCGTGGTCCTCGGGGCCCTGGCCGTCGAGCTCCGCCGAGAACTTCGCGGCCCAGTCGGCCGCGGGCACGACGTGGCGGCGCATCGCCTTCGGCAGCGCCTTGAGCATGGCCGTGATGAGCTCGTCGCGCATGCCGGGCACCTGCCAGTCGAAGCCGGCGGACTCGACCTGTGCCAGCAGCGGCAGCGGGATCACGACCGTCACGCCGTCGTCCGGCGCGCCCGGCTCGAAGCGGTAGGCGAGCGCCAGCGTCTGATCGCCCTGCGTCCACCTGGTGGGGAAGTCGCGCGCGTCGGCCGTGGCCGCGCTGTCGACGAGATCCTCCTCGCGCATCGTGAGCAGCTTCGGCTGGCGCGTCAGACCCTCGCGCCACCACGCCTCGAAGGAGCGCACGTCGAACACGTCCTGCGGGATCCGCGCGTCGTAGAAGGCGAACACCGCCTCGTCGCCGGCCAGGATGTCGCGGCGGCGCTCGCGCTCCTCGAGCTTCTCGAGGCGGCGCCGCAGCTCGGCGTTCTGACGCAGGAACTGGGTGACCTTCTGGGGCAGCGCCGACGGGTCCCAGTCGCCCTCGACGAGGGCGTGCCGCAGGAACAGCTCGCGCGCCGCAGGTCGGTCGACGCGGGCGAACTGGATGCGCCGGCGCGGCACGATCTCGACGCCGTAGAGCGTGACCTTCTCGTACGCGACGGCGGCGCCGGCGTCCTTCGACCAGTGCGGCTCGCTCACCTGCCGCTTGGCGAGGTCGCCGGCGAGCGGCTCGGCCCAGGACGGATCGATGCGGGCGACCGTGCGCGCGAAGAGGCGCGAGGTCTCGACGAGCTCGGCCGCCATGACGGCCTGCGGCCGCTGCTTGCGCAGCGCCGAGCCGGGGAAGATCGAGAAGCGGATGCCGCGCGCGCCGCGGTACTCGGCCGGGGCAGGCCGGCCGCGGCCCGCGGGCTTCGCGTCCCGGGTGTCGAGCGTGCCGATCTGCGACAGCAGGCCCGCGAGCAGGGCCTTGTGAATGGCCTCGCCCTGGGGGTGGCCGGTTTCGGGACCGTTCCTTTCAGAAGCGTCTCGCACGCCTCGGGCGGCGCTTCGCGCTGCGGGGTCGCTTCGCTCCACGCGCGCGCTGCGCGCTCGCACGTCGGCTTCGGCAGCTCGCGCGGAATCGTCGGCTCCATCCGCCCGCTTCGGCTTGGGGAGCATGCCGCGGAGCTGGCGGTGGACGTCGAACCATTCGCGCACGCGCACGTAGTTGAGGAACTCCTGGCGGCACATGCGGCGGAAGGCGCTCGAGCCGAGCTCGCGCTGCTTCTCGCGCAGGTGGTCCCAGAGCTTGAGCAGCCCCAGGAAGTCGCTGGCCGGGTCGGCGAAGCGCGCGTGCGCCTGATCCGCCTGCTCGCGCTGCTCCTCCGGCCGCTCGCGCACGTCCTGGATCGACAGGCCCGCGACGATCGCGAGCACCTCCTCCTGCACGCCCGTGCGGCCGGCCTCCACGAGCATCCGGGCGAAGCGCGGGTCGATCGGCAGGCGCGCGATGTCGCGGCCGATCCGCGTCAGCCGCGGCTCGCCGCGCCCGGGCTGCACCGCACCCAGCTCGACGAGCAGGTCGAGCGCGGCCTTGACGCCGCGCGAGTCGGGCGGGGTGAGGAAAGGGAACTCCGAGATGTCGCCGAAGCCGAGCGAGAGCATCTGCAGGATCACCGAGGCGAGGGAGGTGCGCAGGATCTCGGGCTCGGTGAACTCCGGGCGGCGCGCGAAGTCCTCCTCGGAGTAGAGGCGGATCGCGATGCCGTCGCTCGTGCGCCCGGCGCGCCCGGAGCGCTGCTGCGCGGAGGCCTGCGAGACCGGCTCGATCGGCAGGCGCTGCACCTTGGCCCGGTTCGAGTAGCGCGAGATGCGCGCCGTGCCGGTGTCGACGACGTACTTGATGCCGGGCACGGTGAGCGAGGTCTCGGCGACGTTCGTGGCGAGGACGACGCGGCGCCGCACGCCGGCCACGGTCGAGCGCTCGAACACGCGATGCTGCTCGGCCGCGCTCAGGCGGCCGTAGAGCGGCAGCACCTCGGTGGGGGCGGCCTGGTTCGCGAACGCGCCGCGCACGGCGTCGGCCGCGTCGCGGATCTCGGCCTCGCCGGGCAGGAACACGAGCACGTCGCCCGGCGCCTCGCGATCGAGCTCGCGCAACGCCGCGACGATGCCCGACACCTCGTCCTCCGCTGCATAACGAAGGAGATCCGCATCGGGATCCGCGGGATCCGCCCCGTCCGCGCCCGCGGGAGGGGTCTTCTCCTTCGTTGTGCCGGCTGCGCCCTCGGGCACGAGCGGGCGATAGCGGATCTCCACGGGGTACGTGCGCCCCGAGACCTCGATGATCGGGGCCGGCGTGCCGTCGGGGGCGGCGAAGTGCGCGGCGAAGGACTCGGGATCGATCGTCGCCGACGTGATGACGAGCTTCAGATCGGGGCGCTGGGGCAGGAGCCGCTTGAGGTAGCCGAGCAGGAAGTCGACGTTGAGCGAGCGCTCGTGCGCCTCGTCGACGATGATCGTGTCGTAGCGGCGCAGCAGCCGGTCGCGGTGGATCTCGTTGAGCAGGATGCCGTCGGTCATGAGCGCGATCCGCGTCGCATCCGACACCTGATCCGTGAAGCGCACCTTGTAGCCGACGAGCCCGCCGAGCTCCACCTGCAGCTCCTCGGCCACGCGCTCGGCGATCGTGCGGGCGGCGAGGCGCCGCGGCTGCGTGTGCGCGATCCGCTGCCTGCCCAGCTCGAGGGCGATCTTGGGCAGCTGGGTCGTCTTCCCCGAACCGGTGGCGCCGGCGACGATGACCACCTGGTGCGCGCGCAGCGCGGCGGCGATCTCGTCCCGCGCGGCGCTGACGGGCAGCTCCGGCGGGTAGGAGATGGTGGGCTCGGGCATAGCCCTCCAGTCTATGGCTCGCGCGGCACGCCTCTGGCGTTCAACGGACGTTCCTGGTTCCGTAACACGCATGACGCATTCGAAGCCGCAGACTGGCGCGATGACCCGTCGACTCGTCATCGTCGTCCGTGCCGATCCCGTCATCTGCGGGCACTCCGGCGAAGCCCGCAACCTCGCCGAGGCGGCGCTGCTGCGCGGGTTCGACGACGTGCGCATCGTGACCTGGCCGATCGAGCGGCTGCAGGCGGCGGGCCTGCCGCTGAAGCCGCTCGAGACCGTGCTGCCGTACAGCGACGGGATCACGGTGGAGCGGCCCGAGCCGGTCGGCGACTACAAGGTGGTCGACGGCCGCTACATCGGCGGGCTCGTCGGGCGCCTCGTCGAGCTGTTCACCGACGGGGTGCCCACCGTCGCGATGTCGCTGTACCTCTCGCCGCACACCACCGCCGTCACCGACGCCGTGGAGGTCGCGCGCCGCACGGGCCTGCCCGTGAACGTCATCACGGTCGCGGAGGCGGTCGGATCGGACATCACCAACGTCGTGCGCCAGTGCATCGAGGCCGATCGCTTCGGCGCGGCCGCGCACGTGCTCGAGTCGTACCTCGCCAGCGACGTGTGCGTGGCCGTGAGCCAGTACACGAAGGACCTCATCGTCGAGGAGGCGCGCCACCTCGACGCGCGGCACGGCACGAACTACGCGGCGCGCTGCGAGGAGCGGGTGGCCATCTCGTACCCCGCGATCAACGCGGCGCTGTTCATCGGGCTGGACCAGGACGAGGTGGACCGCCACCTCGCCCGACGGGGCCTCGAGCGCGACGGCTACGTGTTCTACCTGTCGCGCCTCGCACGGGCCAAGGGCGTCGACGACCTCATCGCCGGCTTCGCCGCGTCGGAGCAGGCCCAGGGCCGCGAGCTGATCATCGCCGGCCGCGGGCCGGAGGAGCAGGAGCTGCGGGAGATCGCCGCGGCCTCGCCCGCCGCCGATCGCATCCGCTTCCTCGTCGACGTGGACGACGCCGAGAAGCCGTTCCTCTTCGCCGGCGCGGCGGCCTACGTGCTGCCGACGAAGCCGCGCCCGGAGTTCGTCGAGACGTTCGGCATCGCGCTCGCCGAGAAGGCGCTCTCGGGCGGCGGGCCGTCGATCACGACCCTGACCGGGGGAGTGGGCGAGGCCGTGGGCGACACCGCGATCATCATCGACGTCGACGCTCCCGACCAGATCGCCGCGGCGATCGACCGCGCGCTCGGCATGGGCGCCGGGGAGCGGGCGGAGTGGGAGGAGCGCGCGCGCGAGCACGCGCTGCAGTTCGACCGCGCGAGCGTGTTCGACGCGCTGTTCGAGCGCGTGACCGCGGTCGAGGCCGAGCGCGAGCGGGTGCGCGCCCTGTCGTGAGCGGGCGCGGAGGCGGCGAGCACCACGCTGCACGCGCGCACGGGGGTCATAGGGTGGAGCCATGACCGTTCCCACCGTGAAGCTCAACTCCGGTTTCGACATCCCCCAGCTCGGCTTCGGCGTCTTCCTCGTGCCGCCGGCCGAGGCCGAGAAGGCCGTCAGCGAGGCGCTCGAGGTCGGCTACCGCCACATCGACACCGCCGCCATCTACAAGAACGAGGAGGGCGTCGGCGCGGCCATCGCGAAGAGCGGCATCCCGCGCGAGGAGCTGTTCATCACGACCAAGCTGTGGAACGACCGCCAGGCGGGCGAGCAGCCGCACGACGCGATCCGCGAGAGCCTCGACAAGCTCGGCCTCGAGTACGTCGACCTGTACCTCACGCACTGGCCCACGCCGCAGCGCGACACCTACTCGAACGCGTGGCAGAAGCTCATCGAGATCCGCGACGCGGGCCTGTCGCGCTCGATCGGCGTCTCGAACCACCTGCCCGAGCACCTCGACCGCCTCGTCAAGGACACCGGCGTCGTGCCGGCCGTCGACCAGATCGAGCTGCACCCGGCGCACCAGCAGTCCGACGTGCTCGCGTGGGGCGAGGCGAACGGCATGCACATCGAGTCGTGGGGTCCGCTGGGTCAGGGCAAGTACCCGCTCTTCGAGAACCCGGCCGTGGCGGCGGCCGCCGAGGCCCACGGCAAGACGCCGGCCCAGGTGGTCATCCGCTGGCACCTGCAGCGCGGATTCATCGTGTTCCCCAAGTCGGTGCGCAAGGAGCGCATGGCCGAGAACTTCGACGTCTTCGGCTTCGAGCTCACCGCCGCCGAGATGGACGCGATCACCGCGATCGACCCGGGCGACGGCTCGGGCCGCGTGGCGACGCACCCGCTCGAGTTCAACTGATCCCTGCGGATCGCACGGGCCGGCTCCCTCGGGGGCCGGCCCTTCGCGTTGCGGTGATCGCGTCAGATCCAGCCGGGCAGCCACATGTGCAGGTACCAGAGCCGGTACGGCTGGAGGATGCCCGTCGACAGCGGCAGGAACCACAGCGCCGACAGGCCGGCGAGCACGAGGAACGCGACCGAGACGACGATCCAGGCCCGGCGCCGGCGGGCGGCATCGAACGACGCGAGGATGCCCTCGTCCGGGGTCGGATCGGGCAGCAGCACCGGCTCGCGCTCCCGGCACAGGTGCTGCACCGCCAGCGCGACCGCCAGGCAGACGAACGGCAGCATCGCGATCGAGTAGAACTGGAACGTCGTGCGCTCGGGGTACAGCAGCCACGGCAGCCACGTGACGGCCACGCCCACGAGCGGCACGGCGAAGCGGATGCGGCGCGTGCGCACGAGCGCGACGGCCAGGAAGACGAGCGCCGCGATGCCGGCGTACCACGCGATGGGGTTCGGCAGGCTCGTGATCACCGCCAGGCAGTCGTCGCTGCCGAGGCACGAGGCGTGGCCGACGTCGGGCCGATCCGTCCACATCGCCGTGGGGCGCAGCAGCAGCGGCCACTCCCAGCCGGGGCTCGCGTACGGATGGCCCGCGCTCAGCCCCACGTGGAAGCCGTAGACGGCGCGGTGGTAGTTCCACAGCGCGACGAGGGGGTTCGCGTCGGATTGACGGTCGTAGCCGCCCGCGGTGACGAGCCACCCGGTCCACGACGCGAGATAGGTCAGCGCCGCGACGGGCACGAGCAGCAGGAACGACGCCGGCCCCTGCCGCACGATCGCCGAGGGCAGCCAGCCCTCGATCCGCGCCCGGCGCCGGTCGATCGCGTCGCGCGCGACGAGCCACAGGCCGAGCCCCGCAAGCGCGTAGAGCCCCGACCACTTCACCGCCGTCGCGGCGCCGAGGGCGATGCCGGCGGCGAGCACCCACGGCCGGCGCCACATCACGGGCCCCAGTGCCGTGCCGCGCGCGGATGCGAGGCGGCGCCGCGCGCCCTCGTGGTCGATCACGAGGAACAGCACGGCGAGCAGGATGAACAGGGCGAGGAAGCCGTCGAGCATCGCGACGCGGCTCATCGCGATCCCGAGCCCGTCGACCGCCAGCAGGCCGCCCGCGATCGCTCCGACGGCCACGGATCCGGAGATCCGCCGCCCGATCGCGTACAGCACGACGGCCGTCGCGACGCCCGCCAGCGCGACCGCGATGCGCCATCCCGTCGGGTCGCCCGGTCCGAACGCCGCCATCCCGAGCCCGATCAGCCACTTGCCGAGCGGCGGATGGACGACGAACGACGGATCGGTCGTGAAGGACTGCGTGTCGCCGGCGGCGAAGGCCGCGTCGATGTCATCGGGCCACTGCGCCTCGTAGCCGAGGTTCCACAGCGACCACGCGTCCTTGACGTAGTAGGTCTCGTCGAACACGAGCTCGCCCGGCCGGCCGAGCGCGATCAGCCGGGGCAGCGCCGCGAGCACCGCGACGAGCAGCGGCGCGAGCCACTCCCACGCGCGCGCCCGGATCCTCACCCGCCCAGCCTAGAGCGCGCGGGCTCGCACCCGCGGGTCAGAACACCTCGCGGTGGGAGAACTGCTCGCGGCCGATGATGCGGTGGCGGACGGCCGCCGAGAGCTGGTCGACGATGATCGTGACGACGACCGTCACGAGCAGCGCGATGCCGGCCCGCGCCCACTCGCGCCCGTTGAAGAGCTGGTCGAACAGGAAGCCGATGCCGCCCAGGCCCAGCATGCCGAGGATGGCGCCGGCGCGGATGTTCACCTCGAAGCGGTAGAGCCAGAACGAGACGATCTCGGGCATCACCTGCGGCAGCATGCCCCAGCGCAGCACCGACAGTCCCGACGCGCCCGTGGCGCGCAGCGCCTCGACCGGGCCGGGCTGCAGGTCCTCCAGTGCCTCGCTCGTGAGCTTGCCGAGCGTGCCCACCGATCCCACGCCGAGGGCGATGGCGCCGGCGGCGGGGTGGAAGCCGAACAGCGGCAGCAGGAAGACGATCGCGAGGATGAACTCGGGGATCGCGCGGATGACGTTCAGAATCGTGCGGCTGATCCACACGAGCCACTGCGGTGCCACGTTGCGCGCGGCGGCGAAGCCGAACGGCACCGACAGCACGGCGCCGATGAGCGTGCCGATCCATGCGATGTAGACCGAGTCGAACATGAAGTCGAACGCGACGGCCCACCACTCGCGATGCGGATCGGCGAACGGGTTCGCCCAGAAGCCCTCGGTGAGCAGGCGGGCGTAGAGGACGACGCGCTCGGGCAGGCCCAGCAGGGCCAGCCAGTCGGCCCGCAGCGCGACGGCGCACACGACGATGACGGCCGCGACCGCGACGAAGGCGATCGTGGCAGGCAGCTTGGACGGCGCCTTCGGGCGCTGCACGGCGCCCGCGGCGCTGGCGGCGGTGTTCACGGCGGCGCTCACATCAGCCTCTTCCGCAGCGACTGGGACACGACGTCGAGCACGATCACGATGACGATGAAGCCGACGACGATCGCCGAGACGTTGTCGTAGTTGAATCGGGCGCGTTCGACATTCAGGGCCTGGCCGATGCCGCCGGCTCCCACCATGCCGATGATCGCCGAGGCGCGCAGGTTGATCTCGAACACATAGAGCACGTACGAGAAGTAGCCGGGCCAGATCTGCGGCAGCACGGCCGTGACGATCCGCTGCATCGTCGAGGCGCCGGAGGCGTCGGCCGCCTCGAGGGGGCCGCGGTCGATGCCGTCGATCGTCTCGCTTGTGAGCTTGGCGATGATGCCCATGTTGAAGATGACGAGGGCGAGCACGCCGGCCAGCGAGCCGATCCCGACCATCGCGACCATGAGGTAGGCCCAGCCGATCTCGGGCAGCGAGCGCAGCACCGAGAGGAACCAGCGCACCACGCGCAGGAACCACGACGAGCGGTTCGAGGTGTGCGAGCCCATGAGCGCGAACGCGAGACCCAGCACGGCGCCGGCGAACGAGGCGATCACGGCCATCAGCAGCGTCTCGATCCACTGCGGCCACACCTTGAGCACGTACGCCCAGTTCGGAGTGAGGTACTGCTGGATGATGCCCCACGAGCGCGGATTGCCCTCGATGAACGGCATGATCGTGAAGTCGATCTGGACGGCCGACCACACCGTCATGGCGACGGCGACGATGCCGACGACGATGAAGAACGGCCTCGGGGCCGGCTTGCGCGGCCGCGCCGAGGTGGGAGCGGCGGGAGCGCTCATGCGCCGTCCGGGAGGTCGATCTGCACGGCCGCCGAGCCGGGCAGCACGTCGTCGGCGCTCAGCGAGCGGCCGTAGATCTGCTCGAAGACGGCGTCGTCGGTCTCGTCCGCGGTGCCGTCGAAGACGACCCTGCCGGCGCGCATGCCGATGATCCGGTCGGCGTACGTGGTGGCGAGGTCGAGGAAGTGCAGGTTCACGACCACCGTGATGCCGAGCTCGCGGTTGATGCGCTGCAGATCGCGCATCACCATGTTGGCGGTGGGCGGATCGAGCGACGCGACGGGCTCGTCGGCCAGGATCACCGACGGCTCCTGCGCCAGCGCCCGCGCGATGGCCACGCGCTGCTGCTGGCCGCCCGAGAGCGCCGAGGCGCGGTTGTAGGCCTTCTCGACGATGCCCACGCGCTCGAGCGCCTGGAACGCCAGCTCGGTGTCGGCCTGGCGCCACCACCCGAACAGGGCGCGCCACCACGGCGTGCCGTGCAGGCGCCCCGTGAGCACGTTGTTCAGCACGGTGGAGCGCGACACGAGGTTGAAGGACTGGAAGATCATGCCCACCCGCGAGCGCAGCTCGCGCAGCCCGCGGTTCGAGGCGCCGTCGACGCGGAAGCCGTCGACCTCGAGCGTGCCGGAGCTCGTGCGCACGATGCCGTTGATGGTGCGGATGAGGGTGGACTTGCCGGCCCCGGACAGGCCCACCACCACGACGAACTGGCCGTCGGGGATCTCGAGGCTCACGCCGTCGAGGCCCTTCGTGCCGGTGGGGTAGGTGACGGAGACGTCGTCGAATCGGATCACGTGTCGCTGCAATCGCCGAGGGTGGGGGTGATGGGTACGAGGGTACGGGCCCCGGCCGCGGCCGGGGCCCGTGAGGATCACTCCTCGCCGAAGTTCGCCTCCACCTGGCGGGCGGCGTCGAGCGCATCGAGATCGGCCTCGACGAGGCCGTCGATGTTGTAGACGGCCTGCAGCACCTCGACGCCCTCCTCGGTGTCGGCGATCGCGAGGAACGCGTCGGTGATCTTCTGCTGCCACTCCTCCGACAGGTCGCTGGAGACCGCGACGCCGTCGTTCGGGATGTTCTCGGACCAGGCGAAGACCGTCAGGTCCTGGCCGATCGTCGGGCGCTCGGCCACGACCTCCTCGCGGGCGTCGTCGAAGCTGACGCCGACCGTGGCGTCGCCATCGTCGACCGCGATGACGGCGTTGGGGTGGCCGCCGGCGAACGTGGCGCCGGTCAGGGCGAACGGGTCGAGGCCGGCGACGTCCTGCAGCTGCGTGGCGGGGTAGTAGTACCCCGAAGCCGAGCCCTCGTCGACGAACGCGATCTTCTCGTCCTGCTCGATGAGCGCGATGGCCTCCTCGCCCTTCGGGCCGGTGACCTCGTCGGCGTCGGTGCCGTTGCAGAAGGTGAAGACGCCGTCCTCGGTCTCCTTCTCGACGATCTCGTCGAGGCAGAAGCGGTCGGTGTCCTTCGTGAACCACTGGGTCACGTAGGTCGACGAGCCGTAGCGCACCGACTGCAGGATCGGCACGGCGCCGGCCTGGTCGGCGGCCTGCACGAGGGCGATCGGGCCGAACATGCCGATGTCGGCCTGGCCCGCCTGCATGGCCGTCACGAGTGCGGCGTAGTCGGTGGTGACCTCGGCGGTGACGGGGATGCCGAGCTCGTCCGAGAGCAGGCCGCCGAGCTCCTCGGCGTCGAGCACGAGCTGGTCGACGTCCTGCGAGGGGACGAGGCCGAGCACGAGCTCGGTGGGCGCCTCGCCCGAGCCGGTGTCGCCGCCATCGCCGGCGGTGTCACCCGACCCGGCGCAGCCGGCCAGGACGAGGGCGAGCGTCGCGGCGCCGGTGAGGGCGAGGGCCGCGCGCTTCGGGAACGTGCTGTGAGTCAAGGTTCTCTTCCTTCGGGACGACGCGCCGTGCGAGCGCGTGCGGGCGGGACGACACCCGAGAAGCGGTGCCATCCCGAAAGTAACGCGCCCGATCCGGTTCGGACAGATCGTTCACGAGGATGTAACCGGATGGTCGACTGGTCCACGGACCGGAGCGGCCGGCGGCCCGGCCTCGCGCGACGGTCCGGCGTTCCCCGTAGCCTGGAGCGGTGATCATCCTCGCGGCGACGCCCATCGGCAACCTCGGGGACGCCTCCCGCCGCCTCATCGAGGTGCTCGAGGCCGCGCCGGTGGTGGCGGCGGAGGACACCCGCACGGCCCAGCGGCTGTTCGCGGCGCTCGGCATCGCGAACCGTCCGCGTCTCGTGGCGCTGCACGACCACAACGAGAAGCAGGTGTCGGCCGAGCTCGTCGAGCGCGCCCGCGAGCAGGATCTCGTGGTGCTCACCGACGCGGGCATGCCGACCGTGAGCGATCCCGGTTACGGCCTCGTCGCCGCGGCGGCCGAGGCGGGCGTGACCGTCACGGCGATCCCGGGACCGAGCGCCGTGCTGACCGCGCTGGCGGTGGCGGGGCTGCCCACCGATCGCTTCACGTTCGAGGGGTTCGTCGCGCGCAAGCCGGGGGAGCGGGCGCGGGCGCTCGCCGCGCTCGCCGCCGAGTCGCGCACGATGGTGTTCTTCGAGGCGCCCACGCGGGTCGCGCAGACCCTCGCCGACATGGCGACCGCCTTCGGCGCCGACCGGCGCGCCGCGGTGTGCCGCGAGCTGACCAAGCTGCACGAGGAGGTGGCGCGCGGCACCCTCGCCGAGCTGACGACGTGGGCCGAGGACGGCGTGCGCGGCGAGGTCGTGATCGTCGTTGCGGGCGCCGCGGCCCGCGAGGTCTCGCCCGACGACGCGCTCGCCCAGGTGCGCGCGCTCGTCGAGGGCGGCACCCGGCTCAAGGACGCCGCCCGCGAGGTGGCCGAGGCGACGGGTCTGTCGTCGCGGGAGCTGTACCAGGCAGCCCTCGCGGCGCGCTGAGCCGGCGCGAAGGTGATCCGCCCATCCGCGGCGCCCGCCGTGGGCGCGGGCGAAATGCGGCGCGGCACCGCAATTAGACTGCTCTGGTGACTTCCGGGCGCTCCTTCTACATCACCACGCCGATCTACTACCCGAGCGATGTGCCCCACATCGGGCACGGGTACACGACGGTGGCGGTGGACGCGCTCGCGCGCTGGCACCGCCAGGCGGGCGACGACACCTGGATGCTCACGGGCACCGACGAGCACGGGCAGAAGATGATGCGCGCCGCGGCCGCGAACGGCGTCACCCCGCAGGAGTGGGTCGACAAGCTCGTGACCGAGGCGTGGTTCCCGCTGCTGCAGACCCTGGACGTCGCCAACGACGACTTCATCCGCACCACGCAGGAGCGCCACGAGACCGCCGCCGCCAAGTTCTGGCAGGCGATCTACGACCGCGGCCACGTGTACGCGGGCGAGTACGAGGCGCTCTACTGCGTGGGTTGCGAGGAGTTCAAGCCCGAGAGCGAGATCGTCGACGGCACGGGGCCCTTCGAGGGCCTGAAGGTGTGCGCGATCCACTCGAAGCCGCTCGAGCTGCTGCACGAGAAGAACTACTTCTTCCGGCTCAGCGAGTTCCAGGACCGCCTGCTCGAGCTGTACCGCGAGCGCCCCGACTTCGTGCAGCCCGAGTCGGCCCGCAACGAGGTGGTCGCGTTCGTGCAGCAGGGGCTCAAGGACCTGTCGATCTCGCGCTCCGCGTTCGACTGGGGCATCCCGATCCCGTGGGACTCGTCGCACGTGCTGTACGTGTGGATCGACGCGCTCCTCAACTACGCCACCGCCGTCGGCTACGGCGCCGACGAGGAGAACTTCGCGCGCCGCTGGCCCGGCTACCACGTGGTGGGCAAGGACATCCTGCGCTTCCACGCCGTCATCTGGCCCGCCATGCTCATGGCGGCGGGGCTGGACGTGCCCAAGGGCGTCTTCGCGCACGGCTGGCTGCTCGTCGGCGGCGAGAAGATGTCGAAGTCCAAGGCCACGGGCATCGCGCCCGAGACGCTCGTCGGCACTTTCGGCAGCGACGCGTTCCGCTTCTACTTCCTCTCGGCCATCGCGTTCGGGCAGGACGGCTCGTTCTCGTGGGAGGACATGGCGGCCCGCTACCAGGCCGAGCTCGCGAACGGCTTCGGCAACCTCGCCTCGCGCACCGTGGCGATGATCGCCAAGTACTTCGACGGATCCGTGCCAGAGCCGGCCGCGTACGCCGAGGCGGACCTGCGGATCCAGCAGATCGTCGCGAAGGCGGCATCCGATGCGGACGCCGCGATCGAGAGGTTCCGGATCGACCAGGCGATCGACGCCATCTGGACGATCGTCGACGAGCTCAACGGCTACATCACCGACAGTGCACCGTGGGCGCTCGCGAAGGACGAGGCCCAGCGCGATCGCCTTGCGACCGTGCTCTACACGTGTGCGGAGGGGCTGCGTGCGCTGGCCGTGCTGCTCTCGCCGATCATGCCGCAGTCCACCGCGAAGCTCTGGACGGCGCTCGGCGCCGAGGCGGCCCTGGGTGAGCTGGCCGCGCAGGACGTCCGCGCCGCGGGCGCGTGGGGCCGGCTGCCCGCCGGCGCCGCCGTGGGCACGCTCGCGCCGCTGTTCCCCCGCATCGAGAGCGAGTGAGGGCAGCGGTGTCGGGCAACGGCGCCGTGGGAGAGGGCGTGCGCGAGACGTACGTCGAGAAGCGGTCGACGAAGGGCCGCAAGGATCTGTCGCACCCCGAGGCGCCCGAGCCGCTCGCGGTGCCGGTGTACGACAACCACTGCCACCTCGAGATCCAGGACGGCGACGATCCGCTCTCGCTCGATGAGCAGCTGGCGCGGGCGCAGGCGGTCGGGATCGCCGGCGTCGTGCAGGCCTCGGGCGACATCGAGTCGTCACGCTGGGCCGTGGCGGCGGCCGAGCGGCATCCGCGCGTGCTCGCCGCCGTGGCGATCCACCCCAACGACGCCCCGGCCTACGCGGCCGCCGGGCGGCTCGACGAGGCGATCGCCGTGATCGACGAGTTGGCGGCGCACCCGCGGGTGCGGGCGATCGGCGAGACCGGCCTGGACTTCTTCCGCACCGACGAGGACGGCCGGCCGGCGCAGCACGCGTCGTTCGAGGCGCACATCGCGCTGGCGAAGAAGCACGGCATCGCGATGCAGATCCACGACCGCGACGCGCACCGCGAGGTGCTCGACACGCTCGCGCGCGTCGGCGCCCCCGAGCGCACGGTGTTCCACTGCTTCTCGGGAGACGCCGACATGGCGCGCGAGGCCGCCGCGCAGGGCTACTACCTGTCGTTCGCGGGCAACACCACGTTCAAGAACGCGCAGAACCTGCGCGACGCTCTGGCCGTGACCCCGCGCGAGCGGATCCTCGTCGAGACCGACGCACCGTTCCTCACGCCCGTGCCCTACCGCGGCCGCCCGAACGCGCCGTACCTCGTGCCGCTCACGATGCGCTTCCTGGCCGCCGAGCTCGGCGCCGACCTCGACGAGCTGTGCGCCCGGGTCGCCGCCAACACCCTCGAGGTCTACGGGGAGTTCTGAGCGGGCGCTCTGGAGTTCATCGCCGATCGGTGTCATCATCGTCATGTGGCGATGATGGATGCGATGCCGCGACGGCTGGACGAGCGGGCGACGGCCGTCTACGCCCACCTGTTCCAGGCGCTCGGCGAGCCCACGCGGCTGGCGGTCCTCCAGCACCTTGCCTGGGGCGAGCACCGGGTGCGCGACCTCGTCGAGCACGTGGGACTGGCCCAGTCCACGGTGAGCAAGCACCTCGCCTTCCTGCTGGAGTGCGGGCTCGTCACCGTCCGCCCCGAGGGGAGGTCGTCCTGGTACGCGCTCTCGGAACCGGCGGCCATCTCCTCGCTGATCTCCGCCGCCGGTGAGCTGCTCGAGGCGACGGGGACGACGGCGGAGCTCTGCGTGCATCTGCGCCGCCCGCGCAACGTGGAGCAGGAGGCGTCGTGATGGGCGGGAAGCACGACCACGCTGGGGACGCAGGCATCGGGCGCGCCGGCGACCACCGCGGGCGACTGTGGATCGCGTTCGCGATCACGGCGTCGATCGTCGTCGCGCAGGCGGTCGGCTCCGTCGTCACGGGCAGCCTCGCCCTGCTGACCGACACCGCCCACGCCGTCGTGGACGCCTCCGGTCTGCTCGTCGCGCTCGTCGCGTCGACGCTCGTGCTGCGGCCGGCGGACGCGCGACGCACATGGGGGTTCCGGCGCATCGAGGTGATCGCGGCGCTGGCACAGGCCACGCTGCTGCTCGGCGTCGGGACCTATGCGGCGATCGAGGGCGTGCGACGTCTGTCCGATCCGCCGGACGTGCCCGGTACGGAGCTGCTGGTCTTCGGCATCGCGGGGCTGGTCGCCAACATCGCCGCCATCGTCATCCTCTCGTCGGCACGCCGCGCGAACGTCAACATGCGGGCAGCGTTCCTCGAGGTGCTGAACGACGCGCTCGGATCCCTCGGTGTCATCGTCGCCGCGATCGTGATCGCGACGACCGGGTTCCGGCAGGCGGATGCGATCGCCGGCCTGCTCATCGCGGCGCTGATCGTGCCGCGGGCTGTCCTCCTCATGCGGGACACCTTCCGCGTCCTCATGGAGTTCACCCCGGAGGGACTCGACCTCGACGAGGTGCGCGCGCACATCCTCGCCCTCGAGCACGTCAGGGATGTGCACGACGTGCATGCCTCCACGGTCGCGACGGGGCTGCCGACGCTGACCGCGCATGTGGTGGTCGAGGACTCGTGCTTCACCGACGGGCACGCCGCCGAGGTGCTGCGCGAGGTGAAGGAGTGCGTCGCCCAGCACTTCGAGGTCTCGGTGCATCACTCGACGTTCCAGGTCGAGACGGGGCACATCCGCGACCACGAAGCGGCCTCGGTCACGCACGCGTGAACGGCTGACCTCCGCTACGGCACGTGCCGGACCTCGCTCAGCACCCCGTCGCGGAGCTCGAGGGTGAGGTCCGGTTCCAGGCGGCGCAGGAACGCGTCGTCGTGGCTCACGACGAGCACCGCTCCGCGGAACGCCCGGAGCGCGTCGAGCAGCTGATCGGCCGTCTCGATGTCGAGGTTGTTCGTCGGCTCGTCCAGGATCAGCAGCTGGGGCGGGGGATCGGCCAGCAGCAGCCGCGCGATGGCCACCCGGAAGCGCTCTCCGCCCGACAGCGACGCGATCGGCCGGTCCGCCGCCGCGCCGCGGATGAGGAACCGCGCGAGCCGGTTGCGCAGCTGCGCCGCCGACACGCCCGGCGCCGCCGCCTGCACGGCGTCGAACGCCGACGCCGCGTCGTCGAGGCCGTCGATCCGCTGCGGCAGGTACGCGACCCGATCGGTGTGCAGTCGCGACGATGCCTCGCCGCGCAGCAGGGCCTCGAGCAGCGACGTCTTGCCCGCCCCGTTCGGCCCGATCACCGCCACGCGCTCGGGGCCCCGAACGATCCACTCGCGCGTGCCATCGGCGAGCGTGACGATACGTCGTCCCGCGGCGACTGCGGGATCGGGGAGGTCCACCTGGATCGACTCATCCTCGCGCACCCGCCGCTCGGCGAGCTCGAGCGCGGCGCGAGCCGACTGCTCCTTCTCGCGCACCTCGCCGCGGAACTTCCCGGCGGACACCTGGGCCTCGCCGGCCTTGAGCTTCATGATGACCTTCGGCCGGCGGAGGTTCTCGTAGTCGGTCTTGGCGTAGCGCTGCCGCCGCGCGATCTTCGTCTCCGCCTCGATCCGCTGGCGCTTCTCCTTCGCGAGGACCTTCCGCGCATCGACCTCGGCCTGTCGCGCGGCCTCCTGTTCCGCCTCCAGCGCGGCCCGCCACTGCGAGTACGGCCCGCCGAACACGCTGAGCCCGCCGTCGTACAGCTCGGCGGTCTCGTCCATCAGCTCGAGCAGGTCGAGGTCGTGCGAGACGACGATCAGCGCCCCGCGCCACGCGCGCACGAGGTCGTACACGCGGGCGCGGGCGTCGCGGTCGAGGTTGTTGGTCGGCTCGTCGAGCAGCGTGATGGCGGCGCCGCGCAGCCGGATGCCGGTGAGCGCCGCGAGCATCGCCTCGCCGCCGGAGAGCTCGCCGATGCGGCGATCGAGCATGCCCGGCGCGAGCCCGGCCTCGGCGAGGGCGGCTTGGGCGCGCGCCTCGATGTCCCAGTCGTCGCCGACCTCGTCGAAGCGCGCGGGGTCGACGTCGCCCGCCTCGATCGCGCGCACGGCGTCGAGTGGCCCGGCCACGCCGAGCAGCTCGGCCACGCGCGCCGCCGTGTCGAGCGTGAGCTGCTGGGGCAGGTAGGCGACGTCGCCGTCGGCGGCGATGCGGCCCGTCGTGGGCGCGAGCTCGCCGGCCGCCAGGCGCAGCAGCGTCGACTTGCCGGCGCCGTTGCGGCCCACGAGGCCGGTGCGCCGGTCGCCGAACGCGCCGCACAGCTCACGCAGGCCGACGGATCCGTCGGGCCAGGTGAAGGAGAGATGGTCGAGGACAAGAGCAGGCATGGGACCTCCCGGGGATCAGAGCAGGGGCGCGCTGATACCGGGCAGGGATGCCTGCGGAGCTCGGAACGAGCATCGACGGATCAGCGCGAGAGGCGCTGCGCGATGCTCCGAAACCGGAGTCGACGATCAGCGCGGATTACGCGAGGACGTCGATGAGCTTCAACGGTTCGTTCCGATCGTCGGGGACAGGTCGCGTCGATTGTACGCGCACGCCCGCGCCGTCCGTCAAGGTCGGGCCTGCGAGGATGGAGGCGATGGATACCTCGCTGCGTGATCGGATCGCCGGCACCGGCAGCGACCCGGACGGACTCTACGACGCCTTCGTCGGCTGGGCGGCCGATGGGGGAGTGACCCTCTACCCGGCACAGGACGAGGCCGTGATCGAGCTCGTCAGCGGCTCGAACGTGATCCTCGCCACCCCGACCGGCACCGGCAAATCGCTCGTCGCGGTCGCGGCGCACGCCGTGAGCACGGCGCGCGGCGGGCGCAGCTACTACACGGCGCCGATCAAGGCCCTCGTGAGCGAGAAGTTCTTCGCCCTCGTCGAGATCTTCGGGGCGGAGAGCGTCGGCATGGTCACGGGGGACTCCTCCGTGAATCCGGACGCGCCCATCGTGTGCTGCACCGCCGAGATCCTCGCGAACATCGCGCTGCGGCGCGGCGCCGAGGCCGAGGTCGACATGGTCGTGATGGACGAGTTCCACTTCTACGGCGACCGCGAGCGGGGCTGGGCGTGGCAGGTGCCGCTCCTGCTGCTGCCGGGCGCGCAGTTCCTGCTGATGTCGGCGACCCTCGGCGACACGACCGCGATCGAGAAGGACCTCACCCGCCGCACCGGCCGCGCCACGACGCTCGTCGCCGGCGCCGAGCGACCCGTGCCGCTGCACTTCTCGTACGAGAAGCGCCCGGCGCACGACGTCGTCGAGCGGCTGCTGGAGGAGTCCGAGGTCCCCGTCTACATCGTCCACTTCTCGCAGGCGGCCGCGATGGAGCGCGCCCAGGCGCTGTCGAGCGTCAAGGTCGTCTCGCGCGAGCAGCGCGACGCGATCGCCGAGGCCATCGGCGACTTCCGGTTCACGACCGCGTTCGGCAAGACGCTCTCGCGGCTCGTGCGCGCCGGGATCGGCGTGCACCACGCCGGCATGCTGCCGCGCTACCGCCGCCTCGTCGAGACCCTCGCCCAGCGCGGCCTGATGCGGGTGATCTGCGGCACCGACACGCTCGGCGTCGGCATCAACGTGCCGATCCGCACCGTGCTCATCACGGCGCTGTCGAAGTTCGACGGCACGCGGATGCGCCGCCTCTCGGCGCGCGAGTTCCACCAGATCGCCGGGCGCGCCGGCCGGGCCGGATACGACCCGTACGGCAACGTGATCGCCCTGGCCCCCGAGCACGAGATCGAGAACGAGCAGGCGCGGCGCAAGGCGGGCGACGACCCCAAGAAGCTCAAGAAGATCACGAGGAAGAAGGCGCCCGACGGCTTCGTGAACTGGAGCGAGGAGACCTTCGAGCGCATCGTGCAGGCGCAGCCCGAGCCGCTGCAGCCGCAGCTGCAGATCACCTCGGCGATGCTCATCAACGTCATCGGCCGCGGCGGCGATGTCCTCGGCAACGTGCGCGCCCTCGTCTTCGACAACCATCAGCCGGCGGCGCAGCGCTATGCGCTCGCGCGCCGGGCCCTGGCGATCTTCCGCACGCTGCGCGAGGCGGGGGTCGTCGAGGTCACGGACCGAGGCGAGATCCGCCTCGTCGTCGAGCTGCAGCCGAACTTCGCCCTCAACCAGCCGCTGTCGCCGTTCGCGCTCGCCGCGATCGACCTGCTCGATCCCGACGATGCGCCGGGCGGCGCCGGCACGGGCCACTACGCGCTCGACGTCGTCAGCGTGATCGAGGCGACCCTGGACGATCCGCGGCAGATCCTGTCGCAGCAGGAGTACCGCGCGCGCGGCGAGGCCGTCGCGGCCATGAAGCGCGAGGGCATGGAGTACGACGAGCGCATGGAGGCGCTCGAGGAGGTCACCTACCCCAAGCCCCTCCAGGAGCTGCTCGAGCAGGCGTACGGGGTGTTCGCGTCGAGCCAGCCGTGGATCCGCGACTTCGCGCTGAAGCCGAAGTCGGTCGTGCGCGACATGTACGAGCGCGCCATGAGCTTCGCGGAGTTCGTGAACTGGTATCAGCTGGGCCGCAGCGAGGGCCTCGTGCTGCGCTACCTCAGCGACGCGTACCGCGCGATCCGCCAGACCGTGCCGGCCGACGCGCGCACCGAGGAGCTCGAGGACATCGTCGCCTGGCTCGGCGAGCTCGTGCGGCAGGTGGACTCGAGCCTCGTCGACGAGTGGGAGTCGCTCGCGGCGGGGGCCGACGCGCGCGACGAGCCCGACGCGCTGCCGCCCGCGCCGCCCTCGCTCGTGGCCAACCGCCGCGCCTTCACGGTGCTCGTGCGCAACGAGCTGTTCCGCCGTGTGCAGCTGGCCGCGCTCCAGCGTGACGAGGAGCTCGCCGAGCTCGATCCGCACATCGACTGGCCCGCGGTGCTCGACGGGTACTACGCCGAGCACGACGAGCTGCTCACCGGCGGCCCCGCGCGCTCGCCCGCGCTGTGTCGGATCGACGACTCCGAGCCGGGCATGTGGCGCGTGGAGCAGACGCTGGACGATCCCGCGCGCGATCACGACTGGCGCATCCGCGCCGAGGTCGATCTCGCGGCCAGCGACGAGCAGGGCGCCGCCGTCGTGCGCGTGACCTGGGCCGGGCGCCTCTGAGCCGCGGCGAGAGGCGAGGCGGGGTGGTTCGACAGGTCCGGATGGGATGATGGCGGGATGACCGTGACGCTGCTCGGCCCGTCGGAGATCCGCACCCTGGCCGCCCGACTCGACGTCACGCCGACGAAGAAGCTGGGGCAGAACTTCGTCGTCGACGCCAACACGGTGCGCCGCATCGTGCAGGTCGCGCGCGTGTCGGCGGAGGACCGCGTGGTCGAGGTCGGCCCCGGGCTCGGATCGCTCACCCTCGCGATCCTCGAGACCGGGGCGTCGGTGACGGCGGTCGAGATCGACCACCGGCTCGCGCGCGAGCTGCCCGCCACCGCGCGCGCCCACGGCGTGCCCGACGGCGCGCTCGCGGTCGTCGACGCCGACGCCCTGCGCGTGACGGAGCTGCCGGGCGACCCGCGCGTGCTCGTGGCCAACCTGCCGTACAACGTCTCGGTGCCCGTGCTGCTGCACTTCATGCAGACCTTCCCCGGCCTCGAGCGCGGCGTCGTGATGGTGCAGGCCGAGGTGGGGGAGCGGCTGGCCGCCCCGCCCGGCAGCAAGGTCTACGGCGCGCCGAGCGCCAAGGCGGCCTGGTACGGGCCGTGGCGGCTGGCGGGCAACGTGTCGCGCCAGGTGTTCTGGCCGGTGCCCAACGTCGACAGCGTGCTCGTCGCGTTCGAGCGCGACCCCGCGCCGCGCGGATCGGAAGCCGAGCGCGAGGCGACGTTCCGCATCGTCGATGCGGCCTTCCAGCAGCGCCGCAAGATGCTGCGGCAGGCGCTCGCCGGCGCGCTGGGCGGATCGGCGGCCGCGGCCTCCGAGGTGCTGGAGCGCGCGGGCGTCGACCCGACCGCGCGCGGCGAGGCGCTGGGCATCGCGGACTTCCACCGCATCGCGCGCGCCCTCTGATCCGCTTCGAACACGCCGTGTGTCGGCGCCGCGCCGCGCCTGGGTAGGGTGAATCCATGAGCGACAGCCCCCGGTTCCGCACTGCCGCCGACATCGCCGACCTGCATCGGCCCTATGCGGCGGCGGAGGGGCGCTACGAGCGGAACGACTACCGGCAGGTGGGCGACTCGGGCCTGTACCTGCCGCCGCTCTCGCTCGGCCTGTGGTGGAACTTCGGCGACAACTTCCCGATCGACAACCAGCGCCGGCTGCTGCGCCACGCGTTCGACCGCGGTATCACGCACTTCGACCTCGCCAACAACTACGGCCCGCCGTACGGCTCGGCCGAGAAGAACTTCGGCCGCATCTTCGCCGAGGACCTGCGCCCCTATCGCGACGAGCTCATCATCTCGTCGAAGGCGGGCTTCGACATGTGGCCCGGGCCCTACGGCGACCTCGGATCGCGCAAGTACATCGTCGCCAGCGCCGAGCAGTCGCTCACGCGCATGGGCCTCGACTACGTCGACATCTTCTACTCGCACCGCACCGATCCGGTCACGCCCCTCGAGGAGACGATCGGGGCGCTCGACACGCTCGTGCGGCAGGGCAAGGCGCTGTACGTGGGCATCTCGTCGTACTCGGCCGAGCGCACGGCCGAGGCGAAGGCGATCGCCCGCTCGCTGGGCACGCCGCTCGTCATCCACCAGCCCTCGTACTCGATCCTGAACCGCTGGATCGAGGACGGCCTCACGGGCGTGCTGCGACAGGAGGGGATGGGCGCCATCGCCTTCACGCCGCTCGCGCAGGGCCTGCTCACGGCGAAGTACCTCGGCGACGGCACGGCCGAGCGCGCGCAGCAGCGCCGCTCGCTGCCGAACACCCGCCTGTCCGAGCGCGCCCTGGCCACGCTGCGCGGCCTGGACGTGATCGCCACCGAGCGCGGCCAGACGCTCGCGCAGCTGGCGATCCAGTGGGTGCTGCGCGATCCGGTGGTCGTCTCGGCGCTCATCGGCGCCTCGCGCGTGGAGCAGCTGGACGAGAACCTCGCGGCCCTCGAGGGTCCGGCCCTCACCGCCGAGGAGCTCGAGCGCATCGACGCGCTGGCCGCGGCGGCCGGCGCGGACCTCTGGGCGGAAGCGGCCACGACCGAGTGAGGCGCCGATGACCCTCGCGGAGATCTTCCCCTCGGTGCGCGTGCGCGCGCCGGGCAAGATCAACGTGTTCCTCGAGGTGGGCTGCCTCGACGACGACGGCTACCACGAGCTGGCGACGGCGTTCCAGGCCGTCTCGCTCTACGAGGACGTCGTGGCCACGTACGCCGAGGACTTCACGATGGCCGTGACGGGGTCGGTCGCGCTCGACGGCGTGCCCGTCGACGACCGCAACCTCGCGCTGCGCGCCGCGCGGCTGCTGGCCGCAGAGACGGGCTACGAGGGCGGCGTGCACCTCGAGGTGCACAAGCAGGTGCCCGTGGCGGGCGGCATGGGCGGCGGATCGGCCGACGCCGCCGCGGCGCTCGTGGCCTGCGACGCGCTGTGGGGCACCGAGCTGTCGACGGCCACGCTGCAGCGGCTGGCCGCGCGCCTCGGTGCCGACGTGCCGTTCGCGCTGATGGGCGGCACGGCCATCGGCTCGGGGCGCGGCGACCAGCTCAGCCCCGCGCTGGCCCGCGGGCGCTTCGACTGGGTGCTCGTCACGAGCGAGGAGGGCGTGTCGACCCCGGCCGTGTACGGCGAGCTCGACCGGCACCGCGAGCGGCACCGCGTGGACATCGGCCCCGTGCCGGTGGTGCCGCAGGTGGACGCCGACGTGCTGCACGCCCTGCGCGCCGGCGACGCGGCGATGCTCGCCTCGACGCTGCGCAACGACCTGCAGGCCGCCACGCTGCAGATGCGGCCCGACCTCGCCCCGATCCTCGAGCTGGGGGAGCGCTCGGGCGCGCTCGCCGGCATCGTGTCGGGATCCGGCCCCACCCTCGCGTTCCTGTGCGGCGGGCCGGAGGAGGCGATCGACCTGCAGATCACCATGAGCGCCGCCGGGCATGTCGCCCTCCACGTGCACGGCCCCGTGCCCGGCGCCCGCGTCGTCGGCTGATCCGAGGGGCCGGCGATCCACGGCGCGGATTCGCACGGATCCGTCCCCGATGTCCGTGCCCGGCGGTATCGTCGGGGAAACGCCCGAAACCGAACGACTGGAGGGGCGATGAAGGCACTGTGGCGCGACCGCGTGGTCGCGGAGGCACCCGAGGACGAGCTGCTGCGGATCGACGGGGCGTGGTACTTCCCGCCGAGCAACGTGGACCGCGAGCTGCTGCTGGCGTCGCCCACGCCGTACACCTGCAGCTGGCGCGGCGACATCCAGTACTACTCGCTCGCGGCCGACGGCGAGGTCGCGCACGACGCGGCGTGGTGCTACCCGTCGATGCCGCCGGAGGCGATCCAGCGGATCGGCACCGACGCGCGGCAGTACCTCGCGTTCGGTCCCGCGGTGACGCTGGTCTGACGCGGGATGATCGAGTTCCGCTCCGTCCGCAAGGAGTACGCGGGGGGCACGGTCGCCGTGGCCGACGTCGACCTCGTCGTGCCGTCGCACAAGACCGTCGCCCTCGTCGGGTCGTCCGGCTCCGGCAAGACGACGCTGCTGCGCATGGTCAACCGCATGGTCGAGCCCACGAGCGGCGCCGTGCTCATCGACGGCGAGGACGTGAAGGACCGCGACCCCGTGCGCCTGCGCCGCAGCATCGGCTACGTGATGCAGAGCGCCGGCCTCATGCCCCACCTGCGCGTGATCGACAACATCGCCACGGTGCCGATCCTGAACGGCGTGCCCAAGCGCGAGGCGCGCGAGCGCGCCCGCGAGCTCATGGACACCGTCGGGCTCGATCGCGCGCTCGCGGGCCGGTACCCGGGGCAGCTCTCCGGTGGCCAGCAGCAGCGTGTCGGCGTGGCCAGGGCGCTCGCCTCGGATCCGAACATCCTGCTCATGGACGAGCCCTTCGGGGCCGTCGACCCCATCGTGCGGCGCGAGCTGCAGCGCGAGCTGCTGCGCCTGCAGAGCGAGCTGGGCAAGACCACGGTGTTCGTCACGCACGACATCGACGAGGCGTTCCTGCTGGGGGACGAGGTCGTCATCCTGGCGCAGGGCGGCCGCGTCGTGCAGCGGGGCACGCCCGACGAGATCCTCGAGGACCCGGCCGACGACTTCGTGCGCGAGTTCGTCGGGCTCGTCGACGGGCGCCGCGGCATGACGCTGCGCGAGACGCGGCACGGCACCGCCGTGGTCGACGGGTCGGGGCGGATCCAGGGCATGCTGCGCCCCGAGCCCGCGGGCGGGGTCGCCGGCGCGGGGAGCGAGGGCCCGTGAGCTGGACGCTCGACAATCTGGGGCTGATCGGCGCGCTCACGGCCGAGCACCTGCGCCAGAGCGTGCCGCCCATCCTGTACGGGCTGCTGCTGGCGGTGCCGCTGGGGTGGGTCGCCCACCGCTTCCGCCGCGCGCGCGGCCTCGTGCTCACCGTGACGGGCATCCTCTACACGCTGCCGTCGCTCGCGCTGCTGCCGCTGCTGCCGCTCGTCTTCGGCACGAGCACGCTGAGCCCGCTCAACCTCGTGCTCGCCCTCACGATCTACGCCGTCGCGATCCTCGTGCGCTCGGTCGCCGACGGCTTCGACGCCGTGGACGAGGACGTGCGGCGCGCGGCGGTGGCGATGGGGTACGGGCCGCTGCGCGGGTTCTGGGCCGTGGAGCTGCCGCTGGCCGGTCCCGTCATTCTCGCGGGGCTGCGTGTCGCGGCCGTGAGCACGATCTCGCTCGCGACGGTCGGCGTCCTCATCGGCGTGACCAACCTCGGCTACCTGTTCACGAACGGCTTCCAGCGGCGCATCGTCGAGGAGATCCTCGCGGGCGTGGTCGCCGTGGCGCTCGTGGCGCTCGTGGTCGACGTGCTGCTCGTGCTCGCCGGCCGCGTGCTGATGCCGTGGACGACGGCGACGGCCGGGGCGCCGCGCGCCGCGGCGGCGACGGTGGGAGGCCACGCGTGAACCTGCTGCTGGACGCCCTCGCGTGGCTGTTCTCTCCCGATCGGCTGAGCGGCTCGAACGCGCTGCCCGCGGCGCTGCTCGCGCACCTGTTCTACACCTTCGTCTCCGTCGCGATCGCCGCCGTCGTCGCCATCCCACTGGGCTGGCTGATCGGGCACACGGGGCGGGGTCGCGAGATCGCCGTCGCGCTGTCGGGCGCCGCTCGCGCGCTGCCGTCGTTCGGGCTCATCCTGCTGCTCGTGCTGCTGCTCGGGGTGGCGCGCAAGCCCGAGGCCGCGATCACCGCCTTCGTGCTGCTCGCCATCCCGTCCATTCTGGCGGGGGCATACACCGGCGTGGAGGCGATCGATCGGCGCACGATCGACGCGGGTCGCGCGATGGGCATGACGGGGTGGCAGGTGCTGTGGCGCATCGAGGCGCCGCTCGGGCTGCCCCTGCTCGTGGGCGGGCTGCGCTCCGCCGTGCTGCAGGTGGTCGCGACCGTCACACTGGCGGCGTACGTCAACCTCGGCGGCCTCGGCTACGACATCATCCAGGGCATCCAGCTGCGCCGCTTCGAGCAGGTGCTGGGCGGCGCGCTCGCCGTCGCGGCCCTCGCCCTCGTGCTCGACGGCGTGTTCGCCCTCATCCAGCGCGCGTCCGTCCCGCGCGGCACCCTCGACCCGGCGCCCCGCGCCTCCTGACCGAACGAAAGAAGGCGATCCACATGAACGCATCCAGGACCCTCGCCCTGGGGGCCACCGCTCTGCTCGGCCTCGCACTGGCCGGCTGCGCGTCCTCAGACCCGCTCGGCACCGAGACCCAGGAGCCCGGCGGCGGCTCCGGCGACGCGATCGTCGTCGGCTCGCAGGCCTACTACTCGAACGAGATCATCGCCGAGATCTACGCGCAGGCGCTCGAGGACGCCGGCTTCGAGGTCGAGAAGCAGTTCAACATCGGGCAGCGCGAGGCGTACATGCCCTCGCTCGAGAACGGCGAGATCGACCTGTTCCCCGAGTACACCGGCAGCCTGCTGCAGCAGCAGTACGACCCCGAGACCGAGGCGCGCACCCCGGACGAGGTCTACGACGCCCTCGTCGAGGCGCTGCCCGAGGGCCTCACGGCGCTCGAGCAGTCGACCGCGAGCGACCAGGACTCGTACACCGTGACGGCGGAGTTCGCCGAGGAGCACGGGCTCGAGACGATCGCCGACCTCGCGAACGTCGACGAGCCGCTCACCCTGGGCGGCCCGCCCGAGCTCGAGGAGCGCCCGTACGGCCCCCGCGGCGCGGAGTCGGTCTACGGCCTCGACCTGCAGTTCTCGGCCACCGGCGACACGACCGTCGAGGACCTGCTGGCCGGCACGATCCAGGTCGCCAACGTCTTCACGGCCGACCCGCGCATCCAGACCGAGGACCTCGTGCCGCTCGAGGACCCGGAGGGCCTCTTCCTCGCCTCGAACGTCGTGCCGATCGCGTCGTCCGACATCGCCGACGAGATCGCCGACGTCATCGACCCGATCAGCGCCGCGCTCACCCCCGAGGCGCTCGTCGCCATGAACGTGCAGAGCACCGAGGACGAGATGTCGCCGGCCGACATCGCCGCGCAGTGGCTGGAGGAGCAGGGGCTCGTCTGACCTTGGGCGGCGGTGACCGGTCCCGCGAGCGGCCACCACCGATTCCCCAGCAACGCCGGTCATACGATCGAAGGGACATGTCTCACCCTCACGCCGGCGGACCCGCGCTGCCGCTGCCCGCCGCCGTGCGCGCCTCGACGCCGACCTGGGTGATGGGGGTCTCGGCCGGGATCGCGTGGGCCGGCGCGATCGCGACGGCGTTGCTGTTCGCGTGGCTCGGGCGGGTGCTCGACGGCGACGAGCCGGGCTGGGCCGTGCCCGTGGCGTGCGCGGCGGTCGCGGCCGTCTGCGCCGGAGCGGGGCCCTGGTTCTCGCAGTGGGCGGGATCGGAGGCCGAGGGGCGCCTGCGCCGGGCGGTCGTGGGCCGCGTGTTCGACCTCGGCGTGGCGGGCACCGCCGGCCGGTCGGGGCAGCTGCTCTCAGTCGCCACAGACGCCGTCGAGCGCACCGCGCACTACCGCGCGGGCTTCCTCGGGCCGATCCTCGGCGCGCTCACGACGCCGCTGATCGTGCTCGGCGTCATGGCGCTGACCGCGGACGCCGTGACGGCCGGCTGGCTGGCCCTGCTCATCCTGCTCGTGCCCGTGCTGATCGGCGGCTTCCGCCGGCTCGTCCGCCCGATCGGGGCGGCGTATCGGCGCACGCAGGGCCGACTGACGGCGGGGTTCCTGGAGGCGATCCAGGCGCTCGACACGCTCGTGTACGCCCGCGCGGCCGAGCGCGTCGCCGACGACCTCGCGGCGCGCGGCGAGGAGCACCGGCGCGGGCTCATGAGGATGCTCGCGGGCAACCAGCTGCTCATCCTCGTCGTCGATGCGGCCTTCTCGCTCACGGTGGTCGTCGCCGCCACCGTGATCGCGGCGACGCGTGCGGCCGACGGGGCGATCACGGCGGGCGCGGCCGTCGCGATCGTGCTCATGACCGTGCTCGTCATCGGGCCCGTCGACGTCATCGGCTCGTTCTTCTACATCGGCATCGGCGGCCGCGCCGCGCAGCAGCAGATCGCCGGCCACCTGTCTGGCGGGCCCCGGTCGTCGACCGGAGGGCGCGCAGTGCCCGGAGCGGAGATGGGCCGAGCGAGCGCAGCGAGCCGAGGCCAGGCCCCGCCCGGCTCGATCGTGCTCGAGCGCGTCACGGCGGGCTACCCCGGCGGCGAGCCCGTGCTGCGCGGTCTGTCGCTGCGCGTCGAGCCGGGGGAGCGGGTGGCGCTGGTCGGCCCGAGCGGCATCGGCAAGTCCACGGTGTCGGCGCTCGTGCAGGCGCACCTGCGGCCCTCCGCCGGCACCGTGCTCGTCGACGGGCTCGACGCCTCGGAGACGCCGGCCGACGAGATCCGCGCGCGGCTCGCCGTCGTCGAACAGCGCCCATTCCTGTTCCTCGGATCGATCGCCGAGAACCTGCGGCTGGCCGCTCCGAGCGCGCCGGACGAGCGCCTCTGGCACGCGCTGGAGGTCGCGGGCCTGAGCGCCGAGGTCGAGCGCATGCCCGGCGGGCTCGACACCCCCGTCGGCGAGCACGGCGCGCTGCTGTCGGGCGGGCAGGCGCAGCGCCTGGCGATCGCGCGCGCCGCGCTGCGGGACGCGCCGATCCTCGTGCTGGACGAGCCCACGTCGCAGGTCGATCTGGCGGGCGAGGCCGCGATCCTCGCCGCGCTCGATCGGCTCGCGGCGGGCCGCACCGTGCTCATGATCGCCCACCGTCCGGGCGCCATCCTTGCCGCCGATCGCGTGATCGCGCTGGGAGCGGAGGGGGACGCGTGAACCGGATCGACCTGACCCGCTGGCTCATCGGCCACACCCGGCGCCTGCTCGCGCCGCTGGCGGCCTCGGTCGCGGCGCGGACCGCGAATCAGCTCCTCGGCGTCGCGCTGCTCGCCCTCGCGGCCACCGCGGTGGTGCGGGCGGCGAGCGCGGCGCCGTTCGAGACCCTGCCGCTCGTGCTCGGCCTCGTGGGGATCGCGCTGGCGAAGGCCGCGCTGCGCTACCTCGAGCACTACGCGGGGCACTGGGTGGCGTTCACGGCGCTGCAGCGGCTGCGCGAGCTGCTCTTCGCGCGTCTCATCCCGCAGGCGCCCGCCGCCACGCAGGGCCGCGCGGGCGCGGAGCTCACCGAGCGCGCCACGCGCGACATCGACCGCGTCGAGGTGTTCTTCGCGCACACGCTGCCCCCGGCCGTGTCGGCCGTGGTCGTGCCGGCCGCCGCCCTCGCGTGGCTCGCCGTGGTCGTGGACGCGCGCCTCGCCCTGACGCTGGTGCCCTTCGTGCTCGGCGCGCTGCTCATCCCGCTCGCCGCGGGCTCGGCGACGTGGCGCGCGGCGCGCGGGGTCGCGGCGGCGCGGGGCGCGATCGCCGCCCGCGTGGGCGACGACATCCAGGGCGTGCGCGAGGTGCTCGCCCTCGGCGCCGCTCCCGCGCGGCTGCGCGAGCTGGACCAGGCGGATCGCGCGCTGGCGGCGGCCCGCTCGACGTCCGGCCGCGTGCAGGCCGTGCGCGGCGGCGCGATCGTGCTGCTGCAGGGCCTCGGCGTCGCGGCGGTCGCGGCGGTCGCCGCCGCGGCGGGCCTGCCGGCCGAGACGGTCGCCGTGGCACTCGCCGTCGCGGTCGCGCTGTGGGGACCCGCCCGCGGCATCGACGAGTTCGCCACGAGCCTCGATGCGTCGTTCGCCGCCGCCGAGCGCGTGCGCCGCATCGTCGACGGCGAGCCGGCCGTGCGCGAGCCCGCCAGGCCCGGGCCGGCCCCGGCCGACGCCTCGGTCGAGCTGCGCGAGGCGACCGTGCGCCACGGCGACTTCGCGGCGCTCGACGCCGTCTCCGCCCGGTTCCCGGCGGGGGAGTGGAGCATCGTCGCGGGCGTGTCCGGCAGCGGCAAGTCCACCTTCGCCTCGTTGCTGCCGCGCGGCCGTGACGTCGCGTCCGGCGCCGTGCTCCTGGGCGGCGCGGACGTGCGGGGCATCCCGCTCGACGAGCTGCGCCGCCGCGTCGCGCTCGTCTCCCAGCGACCCACCATGCTGAGCGGCACGATCGCCGAGAACCTGCGCCTCGCCGCGCCCGATGCCGCCGACGAGCGACTGCGCGAGGCCCTCGCCGACGCGGCGTTGGACGAGTGGATCGCGTCCCTGCCGCGCGGTATCGACACCCCGGTCCGCGAGCGGGGCACGTCGATCTCGGGTGGCCAGCTGCAGCGCCTCGCCCTCGCGCGCGCCCTCGTCGCCGATCCCGAGGTGCTCGTGCTGGACGAGGCGCTCAGCCAGCTCGACGGCCCCACGGCCGCCCGCGTGCGCGACCGCCTGCGCGCGCGCCGCGCGGGCCTGACGGTGATCGAGATCACGCACCGCGTCGACCTCGTGCCCGACGACGCGCGCGTGCTCGTGCTCGACGCGGGCCGCGCGGTCGACGCCGGGACCGCGGGCGAGCTGCGCGCCGCGGGCGGAGCGTTCGCGCGCCTCGAGGCGCGGGTCTGATCGGCGCGGCGGCTCAGCCGTCGAGCTGCTCGCCCAGCTCCAGCCAGCGCTCCTCGAGCTCGGCGACCTCGGCCTCACGGGCGCGCAGCTCGGCGCCGAGGGCGGCGAGGCCGTCGTAGTCGCCCGGATCGTGCGCGGCCATGTCGGCGTGGATCCGCTCGATGCCCGCCTGCAGGTTCTGCAGCTTGCGGTCGATCGACGCCAGCTCCTTCTCGGCCGCCCGGCGCTCGGCGCCCGACAGGCCCGGCGCGGCCGCTGCGGTGGCGGGGGAGGGTGCGGCCGGTCGGGCCGACCCCACGTCCTCGCGGCGCAGGCGCAGGTACTCGTCCACGCCTCCCGGCAGGTGCCGCAGCCGGCCGTCGAGCACGGCGTACTGCTGGTCGGTGACGCGCTCCAGCAGGTACCGGTCGTGCGAGACGACGAGCAGCGTGCCCGGCCACGAGTCGAGCAGGTCCTCCATCGCGGCGAGCATGTCGGTGTCGAGGTCGTTGCTCGGCTCGTCCAGGATGAGCACGTTCGGCTCGTTCAGCAGCACGAGCAGCAGCTGCAGGCGGCGCTTCTGGCCGCCCGAGAGGTCGCGCACGGGCGTGGACAGCTCGGAGGAGCGGAAGCCGAGCCGCTCGAGCAGCTGGGCCGGCGTCATCTCCTTGCCGCCCGAGACGTACGTCGAGCGCTGCTCGGCGAGGATCTCGCGCACGCGGCGGTCCATCACGGGGTCGAGCTCGGCCAGGCGCTGATCGAGGTACGCCACGCGCACGGTCTTGCCGCGCTTCACGCGGCCGCTCGTCGGCTCCACCGTGCCGGCGACGAGGCCCAGCAGCGTCGACTTGCCCGCCCCGTTCGGACCGAGGATGCCCGTGCGCTCGCCGGGCGCGATCCGCCACTCCACGTCGCGCAGCACCTCCCGGCCGTCGTAGGCGACGCCCGCGTCGAGGAGGTCGACGACGTCCTTGCCGAGCCGCGCCGTGGCCAGCTGTGCCAGCTGCACCGAGTCGCGCACGGGTGGCTCGTCCTCGATCAGCTGATTGGCCGCCTCGATCCGGAACTTCGGCTTCGACGTGCGGGCCGGAGCGCCGCGGCGCAGCCACGCGAGCTCCTTGCGCATGAGGTTCTGGCGCTTCTCCTCGGCGACCGCGGCCTGCCGCTGGCGTTCCACGCGCTGCAGCACGTAGGCGGCGTACCCGCCCTCGAACGGATCCACGATCCCGTCGTGGACCTCCCACATGCGGGTGCAGACCGCGTCGAGGAACCAGCGGTCGTGGGTGACGAGCAGCAGGGCGCCCTGGTTCGCCGCCCAGCGGGTGCGCAGGTGCTCGGCCAGCCATGCGATGCCCTCGACGTCGAGGTGGTTGGTCGGCTCGTCGAGCGCGACGACGTCCCACTCGCCCACGAGCAGCCGGGCCAGGGCGACCCGGCGTCGCTGCCCGCCGGAGAGCGTCGAGACGTCGGCCTCGAGGTCGAGGTCGCGTGTGAGGCCGCCGAGGATGTCGCGGATGCGCGCGTCGCCGCGCCACTCGTGCTCGGGGGCGTCGCCGACGATCGCGTGCCGTACCGTGTCGCTCTCGGTGAGCTCGTCGGTCTGCGCGAGCATGCCGACGCGCAGCCCGCCCCGGCGCGTGACACGGCCGTCGTCCGGCTCCATCCGTCCCGTGAGGATGCGCATGAGCGTGGACTTGCCGTCGCCGTTGCGACCGACGATGCCCACCCGGTCGCCGTCCGCGACGCCCACGGTCACGCCGTCGAGGATCACCTTCGCGGGGAACTCGATGCGCAGGTTCTCGCCGCCCAGGAGATGTGCCATCGCATCCAGCCTAAGCGGCCCGCCCGCGCCCGCCGTCCGTCCCCGTGAGAATCCATCTCCGCGCCGAGAATCCGTGGACGCAAGGATTCTCGGCGCAAGGGTGGATTCTCGCGGATCAAGGAGAACGCAGACGGCCTCAGGCGCCGGACTCGAAGCCGAGGCTGAGGTGGCGCAGCAGCGCGGCCAGGCGCGTGCGCTCGGCGGCCGAGAGCGTGCGCAGCAGCTCGGCCTCCGCATCCATCAGCCGCGTGATCGCCGCATCGACCCGGATCCGGCCCTGCTCCGACAGCGTGACGAGGATGCTGCGACCGTCCCCGGGATCGGCCTCGCGGTGGACCAGGCCGCGGCGCAGCAGCTTGTCGATGCGGTTGGTCATCGTGCCGCTGGAGACGAGGGTCTGCTGCAGCAGCTGCTTGGGGCTGAGCTGATACGGCTCGCCGGCGCGGCGCAGCGCCGAGAGCACGTCCCACTCCCACGGCTCGATGTCGGTGCGGTCGAACGCCTCCCGCCGCGCGCGGTCGAGGTGGCGCGAGAGCCGGTCGACGCGCGAGAGCACCTCCATGGGCGAGAAGTCGAGGTCCGCCCGCTGCGTGCGCCACGCCGCGACGATCCGGTCGACCTCATCCGTTGCGCCCATCCGGTCATTATCGCGCGTGAGAGACTGAATCCGCGGTCGCCCGCGTGCGGCGCGGCCGCGGGTCCGCCATGGTGTAACGGCAGCACGACAGCCTTTGGAGCTGTGAGGACCAGGTTCGAATCCTGGTGGCGGAGCATGAACCACGAGAATCTGGCGATCGTCGTGCTGGCCGCGGGGCAGGGCACGCGCATGAAGTCGCGGACCCCGAAGGTGCTCCACCGGATCGGGGGCAGGCCCCTCGTCGGGCACGTGCTGCATACGGCCGAGGCGCTCGGCGCGCAGTTGATCGAGGTGGTCGTGCGCCACGAGCGCGACCTCGTCGTCGAGGCCGTGTCGTCGCACCCGGGCGTCGCCGTCGTCGACCAGGACGACGTGCCCGGAACGGGTCGAGCCGTGCAGCTGGCGGTCGACGCGCTGCCGGCCGACTTCGACGGCGACGTGCTCGTGCTCTCGGGTGACGTGCCGCTGCTGGACGCCGAGGCGCTGTCGGCCCTCATCGCCGAGCACCGCACCGCGCAGGCGGAGGCCACGGTGCTGAGCGCGCTGCTCGACGACGCCACCGGGTACGGCCGGATCGTGCGCGGGGCCGACGGCACCGTCGAGCGGATCGTGGAGCACAAGGACGCCGGCGACGACGAGCGCGCCATCGGCGAGATCAACGCCGGCGTGTACGTCTTCCGCGCCGCGGGCCTGCGCGAGAGCCTGCCGCTGCTGAGCGCCGACAACGCGCAGCGCGAGCTGTACCTCACCGACGTCGTGCGCCTGCTGCGCGAGGCCGGCCGCAGCGTCGCCGCGAGCGTCGCGGCGGACGCGCGCGTCGCGCTGGGCGTGAACGACCGCGCCCAGCTGTCGGAGGCGGCGCGGATCCTGAACGAGCGGATCGTGCGGCGCTGGCAGCTGGAGGGTGTCACGATCCAGGACCCGGCGACGACATGGATCGACGACACCGTCACGCTCGCGCAGGACGTCACGATCCTGCCGAACACGCATCTGCTCGGGGCGACGACCGTGGCCGAGGGCGCCACGATCGGCCCCGACACGTCGCTGACCGACTGCGAGGTGGGGGAGGACGCCGTGATCCGCCGCTCCGACGCCACCCTCGCCGTGTTCGGAGCGCGCAGCACCGTCGGCCCGTTCGCCTACGTGCGCGCCGGCACGACGCTCGGCGACGACGGCAAGATCGGCACCTTCGTGGAGAGCAAGAACTCGCAGATCGGCGACGGCAGCAAGGTGCCGCACCTGTCGTACGTGGGTGACGCGACCATCGGGCGGCACGTGAACCTGGGTGCCAGCACCATCACCGCCAACTACGACGACGTGAACAAGCACCGCACGGTCATCGAGGACCACGTGCACACCGGCACGCACAACGACCTCGTGGCGCCCGTTAGACTCGGGGTCGGCGCGAAGACGGGTTCCGGGGCCGTCATCCGCAAGGACGTCCCGGCCGGAGCGCTCGCGCTCAGCGTGGCTCCCCAGCGCAATTCCCTGGGGTGGGTCGAGAAGAACAGAGCGGGCACCGCCGCGGCAGACGCCGCGCGGCAGGCCCGCGAAGCAGAAGAGGCGGCCGGTGGCTCAGAAGCAGAAGAAGGTTGAACTCGACCGCGAGCGGGGCATCGCCCCGGGCGTCGTCGCGAAGACGAAGAAGCGTCTCGTGGTGGTGACCGGCCGCTCGCATCCCGAGCTCGCGCAGGCCGTCGCGGCGCAGTTGGGCATCCAGGTCGCCCCGACCGAGCACCGCACCTTCGCCTCCGGTGAGATCTACACGCGCTTCGAGGTGTCGATGCGCGGCAGCGACGTGTTCCTCATCCAGTCGTTCGGCGCGAACGTGAACGAGGATCTCATGGAGATGCTCATCATGCTCGACGCGCTCAAGCGCGCCTCGGCCAAGCGCGTCACGGTCGTGCTGCCGTACTACCCGTATTCGCGCCAGGACAAGAAGGGGCGCGGCCGCGAGCCGATCTCGGCGCGCCTGGTCACCGATCTCATCGCCACGGCGGGCGCCGACCGGATCATGAGCGTCGACCTGCACGCCTCGCAGATCCAGGGCTTCTTCGACGGTCCCGTCGACCACCTGTTCGCCAAGCCCGTGCTGCTCAGCCACTTCCGCGAGACGATCACCGACGAGGAGCGCGAGACGCTCACGGTGGTCTCGCCCGACATGGGCCGCGTGCGCGTGGCCGACCAGTGGTCGGACTCGCTGAACGCGCCGCTGGCGATCATCCACAAGCGCCGCGACCCGAAGGTCGCCAACCAGGTGACCGTGCACGAGATCGTCGGCGAGGTCGCGGGCCGCACCTGCCTGCTCGTCGACGACATGATCGACACGGCCGGCACCATCGTGAAGGCCGCGCAGGCACTGAAGGAGAACGGCGCCCGCAAGGTGATCGTCGGCGCCACGCACGCGATCTTCAGCGACCCCGCCTCCGAGCGTCTGCAGGACGACGCGATCGACCGAGTGGTCGTGACCGACACCGTGCCGGTGCCCGAGGAGCGCCGCTTCGAGAAGCTCACGGTGCTCTCGAGCGCCCCGCTGCTGGCCCGCGCCATCCGAGAGGTCTTCGACGACGGCTCCGTCACGAGCATGTTCGACGGCGCGGCGTAGTCCTTCCTTTCGCCCCCGGCTCGTGCGCTCGGTCGGCTCAGGCCGGCCGGGCGGGCAGACGCACCTCGAAGGTCGTGTCGCCCGGCTCGCTGCGCACCGTGATGGTGCCGTGGTGGGCCTCGACGATGGCCTTCGCGATCGCGAGTCCCAGGCCCGTGCCGCCCGTCTTGCGGGCGCGGGAGACGTCGCCGCGGGCGAAGCGCGCGAACAGCTCCTTCTGCAGCGCGGGGTCGATGCCGGGGCCGTCGTCGTGCACCTGCAGCACGGCGCGGGTCGCGCCTCCGCTGCCCTCGCGGGCGATGCGCAGCGTGACCGCGGTTCCCGCCGGCGTGTGGGTGCGGGCGTTGGCGAGCAGGTTCAGAACGACCTGGCTCAGCCGGGCGGCATCGCCCGCGACGACGACAGGATCGTCGGGCACCTCCGCCTGCCACTCGTGGTCGGGCGCGGCCACCTGCTGATCCGCGAGCGCCTCCACCGCCACCTGTGTGAGATCCACGGCCCCCACGACGATCTCGGTGCCCTCGTCGAGCCGCGCCAGCAGCAGCAGATCCTCGACCAGGCTCGTCATGCGGATCGACTGCGCCTGGATGCGCTCGAGCGACTGCCCGGTCGTGTCCGACAGCGCCGGATCGCGCAGCGACAGCTCGGAGTAGCCCCGGATCGACGCCAGCGGCGTGCGCAGCTCGTGGCTCGCGTCGGCGACGAAGCGCCGCATCCGCTCCTCGTTGCGCTGGCGCTCGTCGAGCGAGGAGTCGACGTGATCGAGCAGCGTGTTGAGCGCGGCGCCGACCTGCCCGATCTCCGTGCGGGGGTCGGCCTGGTCCGCCGGCACGCGCTCGTCGATCGAGACGGCGCCGGCGTGCAGGGGGAGGCGGGCGACGCGGGTGGCGGTGTCGGCGACGGCGCGCAGGGGACGCAGTCCGCGGTGGATGACGGCGGTGACGGCCGCGCCGAGCACGAGCAGGCCGCCCGCCGTGACGAACGCGATCGTCGAGAGCATCTGCCCCACGGTGGCCCGCACGCCGGAGGTGGACACGCCGATCAGGTAGACGCCGCCGGGCACCTGGCCGGAGGCGATCCGGAACTCGCCCTCCCCGGCGATCGTGACCGTGGTCGCGGTCTCGCTACGCGTGCTCCGGGCGTCGGCGAGCTGAGCCGTGCTGAGGCCCGTCACGCGCGGGCCGTCGCTGATCGCCCCGGAGATCGTCCCGTTCGTCGTGGAGAGCACGATGAGGATCGTGCCGGGGAAGGTGCGCGCACTGGCGAGCTGCGAGGCGGCGTCCTGCCCCGGTGAGACCCACGACGACGCGCTGTCGGCGAGCGACTCGACCTGCTGCGAGAGCGACGACTCGAGCACGCGGCCGAGCACGAGGCTCATGACGGCCGAGACGACGACGAGGATCAGCGCCACGATCGTGAAGACCGTGAGCATGAGCTTGGTCTGGAACGACATCGGCGCCCGCCCGGACGAGACGGTGCCGGTCGCCGGGGCGTCGGCGCCGTGGAGCGCGGCGTCGCCGGGCCGCGGGGGGCCGGGCGGTGCCCCCGCCCGGGTGTCGTCGGCCGCTTCGGTCACTGCGGCGCCTTGATCATGTAGCCGGCGCCGCGGATCGTGTGGATCAGCGGCTCGCGCCCGGCGTCGATCTTCTTGCGCAGGTACGAGATGTACAGCTCGACGACGCTCGACTTGCCGCCGAAGTCGTACTGCCACACCCGATCCAGGATCTGCGCCTTCGAGAGCACGCGGCGCGGGTTGCGCATGAGGTAGCGCAGCAGCTCGAACTCCGTGGCGGTCAGCTCGATGGGCTCGCCGCCGCGCTCGACCTCGTGGCTGTCCTCGTTGAGCGTGAGGTCGGCGACGCGCAGGATCGGCTCGGCGTCCGCCGTCTGCACCCCGGCGCGCCGCATCAGCGCGCGCAGCCGCGCCACGACCTCCTCCAGGCTGAACGGCTTGGTCACGTAGTCGTCGCCGCCCGCCGTCAGCCCGGCCACCCGGTCGGCGACGGCGTCCTTGGCCGTGAGGAACAGGATCGGCACGTCGTCGCCCGCCTGGCGCAGTCGCTGCATCACGGCCAGTCCGTCGAGGTCGGGCATCATGATGTCGAGCACGATCGCGTCGGGCTCGAACTCGCGGGCGGCCTGCAGCGCGTCGAACCCGCTGGAGGCGGCGCGCACGTCCCAGCCCTCCATCTTCAGCGCCATCGAGAGCAGGTCGGTGAGCATCTGCTCGTCGTCGACGACGAGCACGCGGACGGGCGAGCCGTCGGCGCGGGTGAGGGCGGGCTGCGGGGTCGTCATGGCACCCATTCTGCGCCCGCACCTATGGGTTTCCTATGGTGCCGCCTATGCCCCCGCTGTGAACCCCCGCGCTCAGCCGCGGCGGACGAAGTACCAGTTCGCGACGAGCCAGACGATCGCCAGGAACAGGAGTACCGCGGCGCTCATCAGCGAGAACAGCGGATCGTCGACGATGATCGCGACGACGAACTGCGCCATCGACGCGAGGAGCGCGGCGACGCCGACCGTGGCGAGCGCCTTGCCGGCCGCGGCGCGATCGCGCTCGTCCGCGAACTCGAGCGCGTTCACGCGCTCCAGGTCGCCCGATCCGCGCCGCCGCGCGAAGGCCGATGCGAGGGCGCCGAGCACGGCGGCCACGATCAGGATGACGCCGGGCCCGATCCTGTCGACCACGATGAGCCAGACGCCGAACAGCGTCATCGCGCCGTAGATCACGGTGTTGAGGATCGAGATGGGCCACCGGCGGCGTCCGCGTGCCCGATCCCGCGATCCCTGCTCATCCATCGACATCGAAGACCTCCTCCACGGGCGCGCCGAAGTAGCGCGCCAGGTGCACCGCGAGCGTGAGCGACGGGTCGTACCGGCCCGTCTCGATCGCGTTGATCGTCTGCCGCGAGACGCCCAGCGCGTCGCCCAGCGCCTGCTGAGACAGCCCGCGTTCGCCGCGCAGCTCTCTGACCCTGCTTCGCACGTTCTCCTCGGAATCCATGTGTAAAGCCCACTTGACACTATCGAGATTGTCAAGCAAGCTTGTCATGTCAAGGTCACTTTACACCCCCATCGAGGAGAGATCCCATGTACGACGCGCTCGTCGCCTTCACCGACTCCCTGCCCGTCTGGGCGCAGTGGCTGGGCGTCATGCTCGTGTCCGCCATCCCGTTCGTCGAGTCGTACTTCGGCACGCTCATCGGCGTGCTGGCCGGCGTGCCGACCGTCGTCGCGGTGCTCGCCGCGATCGTCGGGAACGTCGTCTCGATGCTCGCCTTCGTCTTCGTCGGGGCGGGGGCGCGCCGGAAGGTGCTGGCCGGGCGCGCCGCGGGCGAGGAGGAGCCGGAGCTGTCGCCGCGCAAGCAGCGCTTCAAGAAGATGTTCGACCGCTTCGGCGTGCCGGGCGTCAGCCTGCTCGGCCAGACGCTGCTGCCCAGCCAGATCACCTCGGGCCTCATGGTCTCGTTCGGCGCCAGCCGCAATCAGGTGATCTTCTGGCAGATCGTCTCGATCATCCTGTGGGGCGTCGCCTTCGCCATTCTCGGCAACCTCGGGCTCGTCGCCCTGCGCTGAGCCGCGACGCATGCGGGGCCGGCCCCGTCGTTCGCGTGTCGGAGGTGGGCGCTACCGTTCGTGCCATGACCACGATCGACGACCTGCGCGCCGGGCTCGCCGGCACCGTGCTCACGGCGACCGACCCCGAGTGGGATGCGGCGGCGCCTACGGCGACGTCGCGCCGGAGGCCACGGCGTTCCCCGCCCGCGAGGCGGGGTGGTTCGCCATGGCGGGCGCCTTCGACGGGCCGCATCTCGACGACGCCGAGCGCGCCCGCGTCGAGGCGGACTGGGCCGCGATCGAGGCGCTCGGTCGTGGCGTCTACGGCAACTTCCTCAACGCGACGGAGCCGGAGCTCGTCGTCAAGGTCTACCCCGTCGAGACGATGTCGCGGCTGCGCCGCGTGAAGGCAGCGTGGGATCCGCAGAACGTCTTCCGCCGCAACCACAACGTCCGGCCCGCCTGAGCGGACCGGACGTCGGGGACGGGGTGGGGCCCGCGTCAGTGGGTGTCTTCCGCCTCGATCTCGGTGCGGTCGGCCGACCAGAGGGTGTGGAAGGTGCCGGGCTTGTCGATGCGCTTGTAGGTGTGCGCGCCGAAGAAGTCGCGCTGTCCCTGCACGAGCGCGGCCGGCAGGCGGTCGGCGCGGATGCCGTCGTAGTACGCCAGCGAGGACGAGAACGCGGGGGAGGGGATCCCTGCCTGCGCGGCGGAGACGACCACGCGCCGCCACGCGGCCTGCGCGCGGCCGAACACCTCGACGAAGTACGGCGCGGTCATGAGCACGGGCAGGTCAGGGGCCTCGGCGTAGGCGTCGCTGATGCGGTTGAGGAACTGGGCGCGGATGATGCAGCCGGCCCGCCAGATCTTCGCGATCGCGCCGAGGTCGATGTTCCACCCGTACTCGGCGGCGCCGGCGCGGATCTCGTCGAAGCCCTGCGAGTACGCGACGATCTTCGAGGCGAACAGCGCCAGGCGCACGTCCTCGATGAACGCGTCGACGTCGTCCACCCGGAAGCCTTCGTCGGGGCCGGGCAGGTCCGCGGCGGCTTCACGCTGCTCGGGGTGCGACGACAGGGACCGGGCGAACGTGGCCTCGGCGATGCCCGAGACCGGCACGCCCAGCGACAGCGCGGTCTGCACCGTCCACGCGCCCGTGCCCTTGGCGCCCGCCTGATCGAGGATCACGTCCACGAGCGGCTTGCCGGTTTCGGCGTCGACCTGGCGCAGCACCTCGGCGGTGATCTCGATGAGGTACGACTCCAGTTCGCCAGTGTTCCACTCGGCGAACACGTCCGCGATCTCGGCCGGGCTCTTGCCCGTGCCGCGGCGGATGAGGTCGTACGCCTCGGCGATCAGCTGCATGTCGGCGTACTCGATGCCGTTGTGCACCATCTTCACGAAGTGCCCGGCACCGTCGTGGCCCACGTGCGTCACGCACGGCTCGCCCTCCGCGACCGCGGCGATGGACTTCAGGATCGGGCCGAGCGTGACCCACGATTCGTCCGATCCGCCCGGCATGATCGAGGGGCCGTTCAGCGCGCCCTCCTCGCCGCCCGAGATGCCCGCGCCGACGAAGTTGATGCCCGTCTCGCGCACCGCCTTCTCGCGGCGGATCGTGTCGGTGAACAGCGCGTTGCCGCCGTCGACGATGATGTCGCCCGGCTCGAACACCTTCACGAGCTCCTCGATGACGGCGTCGGTCGGGCCGCCGGCCTTGACCATGATGATCGCCGTGCGCGGCTTCGACAGCGTCGCGGCGAACTCCTCGTAGCTGTACGCGGGCAGGAACCCGGCCTCGGGGTGCGCGGCGACGAGCTCGTCGGTCTTGGACCGGCTGCGGTTGTACACCGCCACCGTGTTGCCCTCGCGGCTGGCGAGGTTGCGCGCGAGGTTCGACCCCATCACGGCGAGTCCGACGACTCCGATGTTGGCTGCAGTGGTCATGGCGATCAGTCCTTGCGGTAGCCGGAGCGGCCGAGGGAGAAGAACGCGCCGACGATCGTGACGGCGGCGACGACGGACACGCCGCCGATGACCCAGGTGATGACGTGCGACCAAGCGGCAGCGTCGAGCATGCGGTGACTCCTTCGCGGAACGGACGCCCCGACCAGGGGCGCCCCCTCAGGCTATCGGCTCCGCGAGCGCGATTGCCGTTCCGGAGGCCGGTTCGGGTAGCATGGAGGCACCTCGGCGAGGGATCTTCGTGCGCGTGCGCTCCGGAGTCCGTGATCGACGCGGTGATGCGGGCCTCGTGGCTCTCCTCACGCGTCGCGTTCGAGTCGAGAAAGCAGACCACCACGGCCACCGCATCGCCGTGTGCATGAGGAGAACATCAATGTCCGAGAACGCCACCCTGACCGCCGAGACCCGCACCGAGTTCGGCAAGGGCTTCGCCCGCCGCCTGCGCGCCGCCGGCAAGATCCCCGCCGTCGTCTACGGCCACGGCGCCGAGCCGATCCACGTCGCGCTGCCGGGCCACGAGACGGCGCTGATCGTCCGCCAGGCGAACGCGCTCATCGACCTCACTGTCGACGGCACCCAGCACCTCGTCCTCGTGAAGGACGTGCAGCGCGACCCGGTGCGCCAGATCATCGAGCACGTCGACCTCATCGTCGTGCAGCAGGGCGAGAAGATCCAGGTCGACGTTCCGATCGTCATCACCGGCGAGACCTTCCCCGGCACGATCCACACGCTCGAGACGGCATCGCTGACCGTCGAGGTGGAGGCCACGCACATCCCGGAGCACATCGAGGTCTCGGTCGAGGGTCTCGAGGACGGTTCGCACATCACGGCCGCCGACGTCACGCTGCCGCAGGGCGCCAGCCTCGCGACCGACGGCGAGACGCTCGTCGTCGGCGTCTCGACGCCGCGCGGCGAGGTCGCCGACGAGGCCGAGGCGGCCGAGGGCGCTGAGGAGTCGGGCGAGTAATTCCGATCCTGCCGGAAGGGGGTGTGACGATTCTGTCGCACCCCCTTCCGCTGTCCACTGGAGGATGACGCATGGCCGAGACGTGGCTGGTCGTCGGGCTCGGCAACCCCGGCCCGCGCTATGAGCTGACCCGGCACAACGTCGGCCAGCTCGTCGTCGACGAGCTCGCCGACCGCATGAGCGCGTCGTTCACGCAGCAGAGGCAGGCGAACGCGCGCGTGGCGGAGGGGCGCCTGCGCATCGGCGGTCCCAAGCTCATCGCGGCCAAGCCGAACTCGTTCATGAACGTGTCGGGCGGGCCCGTCTCGTCGCTCGCGAAGTTCTTCAAGATCGATCCGGATCGGGTCATCGTCGTCCACGACGAGCTCGACATCCCCTTCGACACCATCCGCCTGAAGTCCGGCGGCGGGCACGGCGGCCACAACGGCGTGCGCGATGTGGCGAAGGCCCTGGGCACGCCGGACTTCGCCCGGGTGCGGGTGGGCATCGGTCGCCCGCCCGGCCGGCAGGATCCCGCGGACTGGGTGCTCGATCCCTTCGGCGTCGCGGAGCGCAAGACGCTGCCGATCCTCATCGCCGATGCCGCCGATGCCGTGGAGCTGATCGTGGAGCAGGGCCTCGTCGCGGCCCAGCAGAAGGTCCACGCCCCCAAGCCCTGACGCGACGGCGGGGTGTTGCGGTGGTCGCTTCATCTCCGCGGCTTCGCCGCTGAAGTTCAGCAACCGTGGGGCGCGACCACGCAGCAGCCGCCGCGCAACCGGTCACTGTGCGAGCGAAGCACGCGAGCGGCGCCCGCGCAGCGGGTGCCCGAGCGCGCGCAGATCCAATAAAAGAGCGCCCCGGTAGACTTGATCGGTGACTGTGCACGGGATCTCGCGCGCCCTCGACCGCTCCGAGTCCTTTCGCGACGCGGTCGCGAACGCCGGCGTCGATGCCGACTTCTCGCTCGTCGACGGGCTCGACGCCCCGGCGCTCGCGGCGCTCCTCGCACGCCGTGCCGCCTCCGGCCGGCCCGGCGCTCTGCTGGCCATCGCGCCGACCGGGCGCCGCGCCGATGCGCTGGGCGCGGCCCTGCAGTCGTTCGTGCCCGAGGCGACGGTCCTGAGTTTCCCCGCGTGGGAGACCCTGCCGCACGAGCGCCTGAGCCCGAGCGCCGAGACCGTGGGCCGGCGGCTCGCGACGCTGCGCGCGCTGGCCGCGTGGGACGGCTCCTCGCCCGTCGTCGTCACCGCCTCCATGCGCGCCGCGGTGCAGCCGCTCGCGGCCGGTCTGGCCGACGTCGAGCCGATCGTGCTCGCGACGGGCGAGCGCGGGCACGACCTCGACGAGATCGTCGCGGCGCTCGTCGAGCGTGCGTACACGCGCGTCGACATGGTCTCGCGCCGCGGCGAGTTCGCGGTGCGCGGCGGCATCCTCGACGTGTTCCCGCCCGTCGCGGAGCACCCGTATCGCATCGAGCTGTTCGGCGACGAGGTCGACCAGATCCGCGCGTTCTCGGTGGCCGACCAGCGGTCGCTGCCGGGCGACGTCGCCCGGGTCGAGCTCGTGCCGAGCCGCGAGCTGCTGCTCACCGACGAGATCCGCGAGCGCGCCCGTTCGCTGCAGGGGAGCCTGCCCGGCATCGCCCAGCTGCTGGAGCGCATGGCGGAGGGCATTCCGACGGAGGGCATGGAGTCCCTCACGCCGGTGGTGGCGGGCCCGCTCGTCTCGCTCGCGAGCTATCTGCCCCCGGGCGCCGCCGTGGCGCTCGTCGATCCGGAGCGCGCGGTCACGCGCGCGCTGTCGCTCGCCGAGACGAACCGCGAGTTCCTCGAGGCTGCCTGGAACGCCGCGACGAGCGGCGCGAGCGCGCCGGTCGACCTCGCCAGCGGCGACTTCCTCACGATCGGGCGGCTGCGCGAGGACGTGCGCGACGGCGGCGGCGTGTGGTGGACGCTCAGCCCGTTCGACTCGGGCGCGGCCGACATCGCGGCGGAGCTCGCCGAGGCCGGCGAGGACCACGAGGCCGCCGAGGGCACGCGGATCCGCGGCTCGATCGTGCCGTCGTTCCACGGCAATGTCGACGGCGCGACCGAGCACATCGCCGCGCGCGTGCGCGAGGGCTGGGCCGTCGTCGTCGTGGCGGAGGGCGCGGGCCTGATCGAGCGGGCCAGGGACGTGCTCTCGGAGCGCGGGATCGCGGCGCGCGTCGTCGAGACGCTGGACGAGACGCCCGAGTCGGGGCTCGTCACGCTCGTGCGCGGCGCGATCGAGCAGGGGTTCGAATCGGACGAGGCGCGGCTGGCCGTCCTCAGCGAGAACGAGTTCTACGGCCGCACGATCGGCGGCACGAACCGCGGTCCCAAGAAGCTCGCGAGCCGGCGCCGCAACGTCGTCGACCCGCTGCAGCTCAAGCCCGGCGACTTCGTCGTCCACTCCACCCACGGCATCGGCCGCTTCGTGGAGATGACCAAGCGCCAGGTCTCCAGCGGCGGCCGCAACGCCGTCAAGACCGAGCGCGACTACCTCGTGCTCGAGTACGCACCGTCCAAGCGTGGCTACCCCGGCGACAAGCTGTTCGTGCCGACGGATCAGCTCGACCTGCTCTCGAAGTACGTGGGCGGCGAGAGCCCGCAGCTGTCGAAGATGGGCGGCAGCGACTGGTCGCAGGCCAAGAGCAGGGCGCGCAGGGCGGTGCGCGACATCGCCGTCGAGCTCGTCAAGCTCTACTCGGCCCGCATGGCGGCGAAGGGCCACGCGTTCGGCCCCGACACGCCGTGGCAGCGGGAGCTGGAGGAGGCGTTCCCGTTCGCGGAGACGCCCGATCAGCTGCAGACCATCGACGAGATCAAGCGCGACATGGAGCGCCCGGTCCCGATGGACCGCCTGCTGTCGGGCGACGTGGGCTTCGGCAAGACCGAGGTCGCCGTGCGCGCCGCGTTCAAGGCGATCCAGGACGGCAAGCAGGTCGCCATGCTCGTGCCCACGACGCTGCTCGTGAAGCAGCACTTCGAGACGTTCACGGAGCGCTTCGCCGGCTTCCCCGTCAAGGTCAGGGCGCTCAGCCGCTTCCAGACCGACAAGGAGGCCCGCGAGACGCTGCAGGGCCTCGCCGACGGATCCGTGGACATGGTGATCGGCACGCATCGGATCCTCACCGAGGGCGTGACGTTCAGGGACCTCGGCCTGCTGATCGTCGACGAGGAGCAGCGCTTCGGCGTGGAGCACAAGGACGCGCTGAAGAAGCTCAAGACGAACGTCGACATCCTCGCGATGAGCGCGACGCCGATCCCGCGCACGCTCGAGATGGCCGTCACCGGCATCCGCGAGATGTCGACGCTGGCGACGCCGCCGGAGGACAGGCACCCGATCCTCTCGTACGTTGGCCCGCGCAACGACAAGCAGCTGACCGCCGCCATCCGCCGCGAGCTGCTGCGCGAGGGCCAGGTGTTCTACGTGCACAACCGGGTGCAGTCGATCAACTCCGTCGCGGCCCACCTGGCCGAGCTCGTACCCGAGGCCCGCATAGCCGTGGCGCACGGCAAGATGGGCGAACACCAGCTGGAGCAGGTCGTCGACGACTTCTGGGAGCGCAAGTTCGACGTGCTCGTGTGCACGACGATCATCGAGACCGGCATCGACATCGCCAACGCGAACACGATCATCATCGACCGCGCCGACAAGTACGGCCTCGCCCAGCTGCACCAGCTGCGCGGCCGCGTGGGGCGCGGGCGCGAGCGCGCGTACGCGTACTTCGTGTACGACGAGAACAAGCCGCTCAGCGAGACGGCGGCCGACCGACTGCAGACCATCGCGGTGCACAACGACCTCGGATCGGGCACGCAGGTGGCCATGAAGGACCTCGAGCTGCGCGGCGCCGGCAACCTGCTGGGCGCCGAGCAGGCGGGCCACATCGCCGGCGTCGGCTTCGACCTGTACCTGCGCATGATCGGCGAGGCGGTCGCGACGTTCCGCGGCGAGGAGACCGAGGGGCCGACCGAGCTGCGGCTCGAGCTGCCCGTGGACGCGCGCATCCCCGAGTCGTACATCGACAGCGAGCGCCTGCGTCTCGAGGCGTACCAGAAGCTCTCGGCCGCCGCCGCCGTGACGGCACCGGACGACGCGATCGACCTCGTCGTCGAGGAGCTGACGGACCGCTACGGCGAGCCGCCGGCCGAGGTGCAGGGGCTCGTGCGCGTGGCGCGCCTGCGTCGCCGCGCGGCGCAGGCCGGGCTGGCCGACGTCGTCGCGATGGGCAAGAATCTGCGCATCGCACCGGCGAACCTCGCGGACTCGATGAAGGTGCGCGTGCAGCGGCTGTATCCCGGGGCGAAGATCCTGTCCGGGGGAGAGGCGATGGTCGTGCCCCTGCCCACCCGGATCGAGCCGGGCGACGACGCGGCGCTCATCGGCTGGGTCGCCCAGCTGCTCGACGCGCTCTTCCCGGTGCCTGACAGGGCCCCGACCGGCTCGACCACGACCGCCGGGTAGGGTGGAACGTGGTGTGCCGGGAAGTCTGGTCGGCGTCGCGCGCGGTCAGCGCGCGGCTCCGTCACCCCGAAAGGACCTGATGAAGCTCCTCCGTTCCGAGCGTTTCCCGGCCTTCCTCCTGCTCGGCGCCGCGGCGCTGGGCCTGATCGTGGCCAACCTCCCCTTCGGCGGCGCCGTGATCGAGGCCAGCCACGCACACCTGGCGGTCCCCGGCACCGGCCTCGACCTGTCGATCTCCCACTGGGTGAGCGACTTCCTGCTCGCCATCTTCTTCTTCGGCGTCGCCGTCGAGCTGCAGTACGAGCTCACGAAGGGCCAGCTCAACAGCGCCCGCAAGGCCATCCAGCCCGCGATCGCCGCGGCGGGCGGCGTGCTCGTGCCGATCGGCGTCTACCTGCTCTTCGCCGCGGGCGACCCCGCCACCCGCGACGGCTGGCCCGTGCCGACCGCCACCGACATCGCCTTCGCCCTCGGCGTGCTCGCCATGTTCGGCCGGGGCCTTCCCTCGAAGGTCCGCGTGTTCCTGCTGGCGCTCGCGATCATCGACGACATCGTCGGCATCCTCTTCATCGCCGTCCTGTTCGCCCACGACATCGACTTCGGCAGCCTCGCCATCGGCATCCTGTTCGTCGTGGCCTTCGCGGTGCTGAGCCGGTTCCGCAACGACCGCAACACCGTCGTCCTCACGATCGCGATGGTCGTGCTCGGGCTCGCGGCGTGGGCGTTCGTGTACCTCGGCGGCATCCACGCGACGATCGCCGGCGTCATGCTGGGACTCGCGATCCGTCAGGACGAGGGCATGCACGCGCGCCACGCGCTCGAGCCCTGGATCAACGGGCTGATCCTTCCGATCTTCGCCTTCTTCGCGGCCCTCGTCGCAATCCCGCAGGTGTCGCCGTCCGAGCTGTCTCCGGCGCTGTGGGGAATCCTCGTGGCGCTGCCCGTCGGCAAGCTCATCGGCATCGGGCTGTTCGGATGGATCGCGGTGCGGATCCGCCCCAAGGGCGAGCCCGTCTCGATCGCGTTCCCGGACATCCTCGCCGCCGCGGCCCTGGGAGGCATCGGATTCACGGTGTCGCTGCTGATGGCGAACCTGGCGTTCGCGGACGACGCGCTGCTGCGGGACGAGGCGATCCTCGGCGTGCTCGGCGGGTCGGTCATCTCCTTGGTGATGGCGGCCGTGCTCGTATCGATGCGCGCGCGTCACCACCGCCGGCTGCAGGCCGAGGGGCTCGAGGAGCCCGCGCCGGAGCGCGGCGAGCCCGACCCGCACGAGCTCAGGGGCCAGCTGGACTGACGCCCGATCCGCGCCGCCGGGCTACTCGGCGGCGCGGATCTCGTCGGCCAGGGCGCGGGCGCGGCCGCGCAGCGCGCGCTCAGCATCCCAGCCGCGGGCGCGGGCGAGGGCGACGAGCCGGAGCAGCGTGTCGCCGAGCTCCTCCTCGCTCGCGGGCAGGGCCTCGACGCCCTCGGCCTGCTCGATGGCCTCGGCCGCGGCGATGTCCTCGAGCAGCTCGGCGCCCACGCCGACCTGCGCGCCCTTGCCGAGCATCTTCTGCGCGAGGGCGAGCGACGGCATCCCTGCGGCCACGCCGTCGAGCACCGACGTTCGGTCGCGCTTCTCGGCCGCCTTGGCCGCGTTCCACAGCTCGAGCACGCGCTCGGGCGTCTCGGCCGTCTCATCGCCGAACACGTGCGGATGGCGGCGGATCATCTTCTCGTTCAGCCCGCGGGCGACGTCGTCGATGTCGAAGGGGTCATCGTCGCGCGAGGCGAGCTCCGCGTGGAACAGCACCTGCCACAGCAGGTCGCCCAGCTCCTCGCGCATCTCCGCGCGGTCGCCGCGCTCGACGGCGTCGACGAGCTCGGCCGACTCCTCGATGAGATACGGCACGAGCTCCTCGTGTGTCATCCGCTGCGTCCACACGCACCGCTCGCGCACCTCGCGCATGGTGTCGGCCGCCCGCTTCAGCTCGTCCCCGAATCCGCTCACCCCCCTATCCTCCCGCGAGACAGCATCATTGCGCCGAGACCGTGGCGTTCGGACGCTGTCTCGGCGCGAGAATGCGGTTCGCGTTCAGGGGGCGGCGAAGAAGGCGTGCTCGTGCTGCGCGGAGGTGACGAACGCCTCGCGCATGTCGACGAGCGTCGCCGGATCGGCCGCCCGCGCGGCGCACTCGACGGTCGCCGTGGCCCGGCGGGTCGCGGCGGCGAAGGAGGGGTCGGCGTACGCCTGCACCCACGCGGCGTAGGGGTGCGCGGGATCGGGGGAGGGCATGCGCCGACCGATGTCGGCGTAGATCCAGTAGCAGGGCAACAGGGCCGCGATGAGCACCTCGTACCCGCGATCGGCCGACCGGGCGAGGTGATCGAGATACGCGCGCGTCGCGGGGGCGGCATCCGCGGTGGCGGCGGTCCATCGCAGGTGCAGCCGCTCGGCCTCCTCGCGCGCGGCGACGGAGCCCGCACGCCAGAACGCCGCGTCGGACGTGCGCGGCGCGAGCTCCGCCGCCCGGGCCAGGTGGGTCGCGTACTCGGCGAGATACGCGGCATCCTCCGCGAGGTACCAGCGGAACGTGTCGGCGGCGAGCGTGCCGTCGGCGAGGGAGCGGACGAACGGCAGCGCGTCGATCCGCGCGCGCAGCTCGGCGATGTCGCGCCACCAGGCCGAGGTGATCGGCCCGGCGCCCGGCAGCACCCGCTCGATCTCGACGAGGTGGTGCACCGGCCCGTTGCCCGTTCCCACGCGCAGGCGGGGGCCCTCGGCGATCGCGGCGGCGAGCCAGTCCCTGGCGCGCCCGACCGCGAGCGTCCAGTCGTCGTCACGCGCGGCGAGCGTGGCGATCGCCGCGGACAGCGAGCACCCCGTGCCGTGGGTGGTCGACGTGTCGATCCGCGGGCTCTCGAAGCGCGCGAGCGCGCCCTCCCGGCCGACGAGGGCGTCCACGACGAGCGGACCCGGGACGTGCCCGCCCTTGGCGACGACCAGCGTGCCGGAGGATTCCGCGAGCAGCCGCGCCTGGTCGAGGAGCCCGTCGGTGTCGCGGGCGGCGGGCCGGCCCACGAGGACGCCCAGCTCCGGGGCGTTCGGGGTGACGACATCGGCGAGCGGCAGCAGCTCGCGCAGCGCCTCCTCGGCCTCGGCGGCCAGCAGCCGGTCGCCGGAGGTGGCGACCATGACCGGGTCGAGCACCACGCGGGGCGGCCGCACCCGCTCGAGCCACTCCCGCACGATGCGCACGGTCGCCGCGTCGCCGAGCATGCCGATCTTCACCGCGTCGATCTCGACATCGTCGCTCACGGCGTCAAGCTGCTCGGCGAGGAACGACGGTGGCGGCGTGTGCACCGAGCGCACGCCGTGCGTGTTCTGCGCGACGAGCGACGTCACGGCGGCCATGCCGTACCCGCCGTGCGCCGCGATGCTCTTCAGATCGGCCTGGATCCCCGCGCCGCCGGTCGGATCCGTGCCCGCGATACTGAGGACGCGGGGGATCATGCGTCCACCCCCGCGAAGGCGCCGCGCAGCGCGCGGGCGGCCGCCTCGGGGTCGGGCGCGGCGCAGACGGCCGAGACCACCGCGATCCCCGCCGCCCCGGCCGCCCGCAGCGGTGCGGCGTCGGCCGCGGTGACGCCCCCGATCGCGACGGCCGGCAGCGCGGTGGCGGAGGCGAGCGGCCCGAAGCCCTCGTGGCCGACGGCGGCGGGCGCGTCGGACTTGGTCGCCGTCGGATGCACCGCGCCGATGCCCACGTAGTCGGCTCCGTCGCGCTCGGCCGCGGCGAGCTGCTCGGGCGTCGCCGCGCTGACGCCGACGACGGGCCGCGCGAAGCCGGCGGCGCGGAGCATCGCGCGCGCGGCCGCCGCAGGCAGATCCGACTGGCCCACGTGCACGCCGTCCACGCGCGCCCCGGCGTCGCGGGCGGCGATGGCGACGTCGACGCGATCGTTCACGAGCAGCGTCACGTGCGGAGCGGCGCGCAGGCGATCGGCGACCGCCCGCACGAGCTCGAGGACGTCGCGGGCGCCCGCGTGCTTCTCGCGGACCTGCACGGTCGTGACGCCCCCGGCCACGGCCCGCGCGACGACGTCCGGGACGGTGTGCCCCGCGGCGGCCGCGTGCGCGCCGTCCGTGACGAGGTAGAGCGACAGGTCGGCGCTCATCGTGCCGCGCCCTCCGCGGCCGCGGCGTCGAGGGCGCGCGCGATCGCGTCGTCGTCGAGCGCCGCGAGCTCGTCGAGCAGCGACATGGCGAACGATCCGGGCCCGGCCGCCGCGCGTGCGGCGCGCTCGGCCGCGATCGTGTAGACCGCCACCGCCGAGGTCGTCACGGTCGCCGGATCGTCGTCGCGGCACGCGCCGACGAAGGCCGTGATGACGGCGCCGAGCGCGCAGCCGCCCCCGGTGATCCGCGTGAGGAGGGGCGTGCCGGTGGCCACGCGCATGATGCTCGATCCGCCGATGATCGCGTCCACGACTCCCGACACGGCGACGACCGCCCCGGTGCGCGCCGCGAGCGAACGGGCGTCCGGCAGCACCTCGTCCACGCCCACCGCGCTGTCGGTTCCGCGCCCGCCCTGGCCGCCGCCCGCGAGCGCGGCGATCTCGGAGGGGTTGCCGCGGATGACGCGCGGACCGGCCCCGGCGAGGCGCCGCGCGAGCGGCGTGCGCACCGGGAGCGCGCCGACGGCGACGGGATCGAGCACCCACGGGGTCGCGGCGTCGGCCGCCGCCTCGGTGGCCTCCACGGCGGCGGCTCGCTGCTCGGGGCTCGGCGTGCCGAGGTTGACGAGCAGGCCGCTCGCCACGCGGGCGAACGGGCCGGCCTCGCCGACGATGTCGACCATCGCGGGGGAGGCCCCGACGGCGAGGAGCGCGTTGGCTGTGAAGTTCTGCACCACGGTGTTCGTGATGCAGTGGACCAGCGGCGCGGTGGATCGGACGGTCCGGAGGTGCCTCGACACCTCGGAGGCGGACGGCAGCGTCATCATGACATCCCTTCGCTCGTGCTGACGAGAGCAGGTTCGGCGGGTGTGATCTCAGCCCCGGTCGGGGCACCCCGTGTCGGGATCGACCCTAGCAGCGCCCCGCGGCGCCGCATCGGGCTCGGTGCGTCACCTGAGAGAATGGTCGGGCTATGGCTTCTGTGAATGCGCCGCGCGGGATGCGCGACTTCCTCCCCGCCGACAAGGCCCGTCGCGAGCGCGTGCTCGCCGTCATCCGCGAGCGCTACGGTGCGCACGGGTTCGACGAGATCGAGACGCCCGTCGTCGAGGAGTACGGGCGCCTGCACGCCGGGATCGGCGGCGACAACGAGAAGCTCGCGTTCAACATCCTGCGCCGCGGGCTCGACGGCGACGCCATCCGGGCGGCGGCCGACGACCCTGCCGCACTGACCGACCTCGGCCTGCGGTACGACCTCACGGTGCCGCTGGCCCGGTTCTACGCGACGAACCGCGCGGAGCTGCCGAGCGTGTTCCGCTCGATCCAGATCGCCCCGGTGTGGCGCGCCGAGCGGCCGCAGAAGGGCCGCTACCGCCAGTTCCTGCAGTGCGACATCGACATCATCGGCGACGACACCGCGCGCGCCGAGGCCGAGCTCATCGTCGCGTCGCTCGACACGCTCGACGCGCTGCGTCTGGAGGGCGCGACGGTGCGGATCAACGACCGCCGCGCGCTCGACGCCATGCTCGACGTCTTCGGCTTCGTCGCGGAGGAGCGCCCCGGCGTGCTCATCACGATCGACAAGCTCGACAAGATCGGCCCCGCCGGCGTCACCGCCGAGCTGCGCGAGCGCGGCGCGACGCCCGAGGCCGTCGACGCGTTCGAGGCGTTCCTCGGCCGCGCGCCCGGCGCGCAGGCCGCGTTCGGCCAGGACGCGATCCGCGCCGCCCTGCCCGAGGGTGTGCCGGACGAGGTGATCGCGCACCTCGTGGGCATCGGCGAGGCCGTCGCCGCCGCGCGCGGGGGAGTGCCTCCCCTCGTGTTCGATCCGTTCCTCGTCCGCGGCATGGGCTACTACACCGGCACGATCTTCGAGCTCGCCCACCCGTCGGTGACCTACTCGCTCGGCGGCGGCGGCCGCTACGACGGCATGATCGGCCGCTTCCTCGGCCAGGATGTGCCGGCGGTCGGCTTCTCGATCGGGTTCGAGCGGATCGTCGACCTCGTCGCGCTCGCCGACCCGGATGCCGCCCCCGCCGTCGTGCTCGTGCACGACAGGGACGTGCCGGTCGCCGAGCTCGTCGCTCTCAAGGCGGCGCTCGTCGCCGAGGGGTCGCGCGTGCGCCTCGAGCGGCGCACGAAGAACCTCAAGGGCCTGCTCGCGCGCGCCGAGGCCGACGGCTACACGGCCTTCGCGTCGGTCGCCGCCGGGGCGACGCGCGCCGAGCTCGAGCTCAAGCCGCTCGGCTGAGCGCCCCGCCCGGCCCGCGGGCGGGTCAGAAGCCGACGGGCGTCACCGGGTCGAGGGATCCGGTGCGCAGTCGATCCAGCACGATCCGCTCGTGCGGGACGACGGGATCGGGCAGCGCGGCGAGCGGGAACCACCGCAGGTCGGCGGCCTTGTCCTCCTGCAGTGCCGGGTCGCCGCTCCAGCGGTCGCAGGCGAAGAAGAAATCGACGCGCTCGTCGATCGCCGCGCCGTTGCCCGTGCGGTGCTCGACGGTGAGGAACTGCAGATCGGCGGGATCGACCGCGACCCCCAACTCCTCGAGCGCCTCGCGCGCGGCCGCCTCGAGCACCGACTCGCCCCGTTCGACGTGCCCGGCGGCCCCCGCGGCCCAGTGACCGTCGTAGTAGCCGGTGCCCTCGCGCAGCTGCAGCAGCACCTCGTCGGCGCGGCGGAGGAAGACGTAGGCGGCGGGGATCACCGTGAAGCGGCCGTGTGCGGCGGCATAGGCCTCGGAGTAGCGCTCGGTCACGGCAGCACCCCGATGAGCACGCCGCCGGCCGCGCCGACGATCACCACGGCCCACGGCGGCAGCCGGAAGGCGACGAGCAGCACGAAGCACACGAGCGCCAGGGTGAAGGCGGCCGGACCGGTGATCGCGGTGGTGAAGACCGGATCGTAGAGCGCGGCGGCGAGGATGCCCACGACGGCGGCGTTCGCGCCGTTCATGAGGCCCTGGCCGTTCGCGCTGCCGCGCAGCGCGGCCCAGAACGGCAGGGCCGCGACCAGCAGCAGGAAGCCGGGCAGGAACACCGCCAGCAGCGCGACGAGAGCGCCGAGGCCACCGCCGGCGCCGTTGTCGCTCACGGCGCCGAGGAAGGCGGCGAAGGTGAACAGCGGGCCCGGCATGGCCTGGGCCACGCCGTAGCCGGCGAGGAACTCCTCCGGCGAGACCCATCCGGTCGTCACGACCTCGCCCTCCAGCAGCGGGAGCACGACGTGCCCGCCGCCGAACACGAGGGCGCCGGCGCGGTAGAACGCATCCGCGAGGGAGACCGCCGGATCGCCGGCGATCGCGGCGATCGGCAGGCCGACGAGCAGGACGAGGAACACCGCGAGCGCGATGAGCCCCGCCGTGCGCGAGACGGGAACGCGCAGCCGGTTCGCCGGTGAAAGCTCCGCGGGGCGGCACAGCAGCAGGCCCACGACGGCGCCCAGGGCGATCGCGGTGACCTGGCCGGTGGCGCCCGCCGCCAGCAGCGCGATGCCGGCGGCGCCGGCGGCGATCGCCGCCCGCGTGCGATCCGGCGTGAGCGTGCGGGCCATGCCCCACACCGCCTGGGCCACGATCGCGACCGCCACGATCTTGAGACCGTCCAGCAGGCCCTCGCCGACGGGCCCGCGGAACAGCGCCGCACCGAAGGCGAAGGCGACCATGAGCAGCGCCGAGGGAAGCGTGAACGCGACGAAGGCGGCCAGCGCGCCCAGCGGTCCGGCGCGCAGCAGCCCGACCGCGAAGCCCACCTGGCTCGATGCCGGGCCGGGCAGGAACTGGCACAGCGCGACGAGGTCGGCGTACGACCGGTCGTCGAGCCAGCGCCGCCGCTCGACGAACTCGGCGCGGAAGAACCCGAGATGTGCCACGGGGCCGCCGAACGACGTCACTCCGAGCTTGAGGAACGCCCGACCGACCTCCCACCAGGACCCCCGCGCGATCGTCTCCACGCGGGGGAGTGTATCGGGGCGAGATGGCCGGGCCGCTTTGACTGCATTGTTCTATTGCAACTAGAATAAGTGCGAGGAGGCCGCCATGCTGCTGAGGATCGACCCGACGCGCGACGAGCCCGTGTACGCCCAGCTCGCCGCGTCGATCCGCGCGGACATCGCGGCCGGCCGCGTGACCGCGGGCGAGCGGCTCCCGTCCGCCAAGGACGTCGCCGCCTCGCTCGACGTCAACCTGCACACGGTGCTGCACGCCTACCAGGTGCTGCGCGACGAGGGACTCGTCTCGATGCGGCCGGGCAGGGGAGCGATCGTGGCCGAGCGCGGTGCCGCCGTCGCCGTGCTGCTGCCGCACATCACGCGACTCGCCGCCCGCGCGGACGAGCTGGGCATCGACCGCGACACCCTCGCCTCGCTCGTGCGCGAGGCGGGCCGCCACGACCACGAGAAGGAGGGGGCATCATGACAGCGACGCTCACGAGGAAGGCCGCGAGGCGCCGCTACGCGATCATCGCGATCGGCATCCCGCTGGCCGTGTTCCTCGTCCTGATGACCGTCCAGTTCGCCCTGCTGCCGCAGCTGCCCGATCCGGTCGCCTCGCACTGGGGTCTGTCGGGGGAGCCGGACGGGTTCAGTGCGCCGTGGCTGCTGCCGCTGGTCACGGGCGGAACCGGGTTCGTCGTGACGCTGCTCGTGGCGCTGACGCCCTACCTCGCCGACGCCGCACCGGACCAGCTCGTCCGCGGCGGCCCGATGAGCTACCGGCTGCTCGCCGCGATCGTGTGGGCCGAGACCGGCTTCCTCGGCAGCCTCATGCTCGCGACGTTCGTCCCGCAGATCGGGATCGACGACGCCCGCGACGCGACGCTGCCCGGCTGGTGGGCGCTCGTCGGGCTCGCCGTCGGGGCGCTCCTCGCGCTCGCGGCGTGGCGCATCGTCGTGGAACCGCCGCGTACCGACGCCGCGCCGCAGGAGCCCTCGCCCCTCGCGCTCGGCGAGGCCGAGCACGCCGTCTGGCTCAAGACGGTGTCGATGAGCCGGACGGGCCTGATCCTCGTCTGGAGCCTGATCGTGGCCGCCCTGGCCGCCACCGTCGCCGTGGCGTGGGCGCAGATCGGCGGCGAGGCCGATGCGGGAATCCTCATCGCCGTCGCGGTGCTCGTCCTCCTCGCCGTCCTCGTGGCCACGAACACGGTCTTCCGCGTGCGGATCGACGACGCGGGGCTCGAGGTGCGCTCGGCCCTGGGCTGGCCGCGCGTGCGGATCCCGCGCGAGCGCATCCGCTCCGCCACCGTCGTGCAGGTCAACCCGATGGGCGAGTACGGCGGCTGGGGATGGCGGTACAGCGTCAACGCGGGCTGGGGCGTCATCCTGCGCACGGGGGAGGCGATCCGGGTGCGGCGCACCGACGGGCGGGCCTTCACGGTCACGGTCGACGACGCCGAGACCGGCGCCGCCCTCCTGAACGGACTCATCGCCCGCGAGGGCGCGAACGGCGACGCATCGAGGGAGACGGACCGATGACCACGCAGGAGGCCCCGCAGGCGCGCGTGCCGTGGAACGCGGTCGCGCTGTTCACCGCCCTCGTGCTGCTGCTCGCGTGGGCGGTGGCCATGCCGCTGTGGATCGGCGACCTCGCGTCCCAGCCGATCGCCACCGTGTTCGTGTCGGCGATGATGTGGACGCCGGCGCTCGCGACCCTCATCGTCGTGCTCGCCATGAAGGTGCCGCGCCGCGACGTGTGGCGCTTCCTCGGCGTGTGGCCCCTGCGGCCCGTCGGCCGCACGATCGGCTTCGCCGTCGCGGCGCTGCTGGGCCCCATCGTCATCACGCTGCTCGTCGTCGCGGTGTCGGCCTGGTTCGGGCTGGTCGAGCTCGACCTCGCGCACTTCTCGGGCTTCGCCGAGCAGCTCGCCGCCGCCGGTGTGGATCCGTCCGCACTGCCGCTCGGCACGGTCGTGCTCACGCAGCTGATCGCCGTGCCGTTCGCCGCCGTGATCCCCAACGCGCTCCTCGCCTTCGGGGAGGAGGTCGGCTGGCGCGGCTGGCTGCTCGCCGCGCTGCGGCCCTGGGGCATCTGGCCGGCGCTGCTTTTCAGCGGCGTGATCTGGGGGCTGTGGCACGCGCCCGTCACGCTGTTGGGACACAACTTCGGCCGCACCGACGCCACGGGCGTGCTGCTCATGATCGGCGGCTGCGTGGCGTGGGGCGTGCTGCTGGGGTGGACGCGCCTGCGCACGGGATCGATCTGGCCGGCGGTCTTCGCCCACGGTGCGATGAACGCCGTCGGCGGCATCGTCGTCGTCCTCGCCGCCGCGGGACAGCGGATCGACATGGCCGTGGTCGGGCCGCTCGGCGTCGTCGCGTGGGTCGTCATCGCCGCCATCGTCGTCGCGATGGTGCTGGCGGGCGCCTTCCGCGAGGAGCGCCTGTCGGGGGAGCCCGCCGGGGCTTGACCGTGCCGCGCGGCGGCGATGAGATGTCCCCATGGCCGAATCGACGCCCGCGGCGTGGGCCGCCGCCGACCGCTACCTCACCGACACGCTCGTCGGCGACGACCCGGCGCTCGAGGCGGCGCTCGCCGCGCAGCGCGACGCGGGCCTGCCCGACATCGAGGTCTCGCCGCCGGCCGGCAAGCTGCTGCACCTGCTGGCCCGCATCGCGGGAGCGCGCCGTGTGCTCGAGATCGGCACGCTCGGCGGCTACTCGACCATCTGGCTCGCGCGGGCCCTGCCCGATGACGGCGAGGTCGTGACGATCGAGGCCGAGCCGGCCCACGCCGCCGTCGCGCGCGAGAACGTCGACCGCGCCGGCGTGGGGGAGCGGGTGGACATCCGTGTCGGCGCCGCGGCCGACGTGCTGCCCACGCTCGTGCCCGGATTCGACCTCGTCTTCATCGACGCCGACAAGGAGCGCAACACGCTCTACCTCGACTGGGCGGCACGGCTCGGGCACCCCGGCACGGTCGTCGTCGTCGACAACATCGGGCGCTCGGGGGACATCGTCGACGCGGGCACCGACGATCCCCGCGTGCGCGGCACGCGAGAGGGGCTGGAGATGCTCGGCACCGACCCGCGTTTCGACGCCTCGGCGCTGCAGACGGTCGGCGCGAAGGGCTGGGACGGCATCGCGGTCGCCCTCGTCGTCTGACGCGAACGGAATACCGTCGCGGCGGCCACGGGCACGCCCCGGGCGGGACTAGGCTGAAACGCGGATCGGAACCGGTCATCCCCACGTGCAGAGGAGTCACCCGTGGCACAGATCGAAGCAGTTGGCGCTCGCGAGATTCTCGATTCTCGCGGCAACCCCACGGTCGAGGTGGAGGTGCTGCTGGACGACGGGATCGTGCAGCGCGCGGCCGTCCCGTCCGGCGCGTCCACCGGCGCCTTCGAGGCGTACGAGCTGCGCGACGGCGACAAGGACCGCTACAACGGCAAGGGCGTGCAGAAGGCCGTCGACGCCGTGATCGACGAGCTCGGCCCCGCCATCGAGGGCCTCGACGCCAGCGACCAGCGCGTCATCGACGCGACGCTCAAGGAGGTCGACGGCACCCCGAACAAGAAGCGCGTCGGCGCCAACGCCATCCTGGGCGTCAGCCTGGCCGTCGCCAAGGCCGCGGCCGACAGCGCCGACCTGCCGCTGTTCCGCTACCTCGGCGGCCCGAACGCGCACGTGCTGCCCGTGCCGGCGCTCAACGTCATCAACGGCGGCGAGCACGCCGACAACGGCATCGACATGCAGGAGTTCTTCCTCGTGCCGCACGGCGCCGAGTCGTTCGCCGAGGCGCTGCGCTGGGGCGCCGAGACCTACCACGTGCTCAAGAAGGAGCTGCTCGCGGGCGGCTTCGCCACGGGCCTCGGCGACGAGGGCGGCTTCGCCCCCGACCTGCCCAGCAACCGCGAGGGCCTGGACTTCCTCATCGGCGCGATCGAGAAGGCCGGCTTCACTCCCGGCACCGACATCGCCGTGGGCCTGGACGTGGCCGCCACCGAGTTCTTCCAGGACGGCGTCTACACGTTCGAGGGCGAGCAGTGGTCGAGCGAGAAGCTCATCGGCTACTACGAGGAGCTGCTCGCGAACTACCCGCTCGTGACGATCGAGGACGCGCTCGCCGAGGACGACTGGGAGGGCTGGAAGGCCCTCACCGACGCGATCGGCGGCAAGGTGCAGCTCGTGGGCGACGACCTGTTCGTCACCAACCCCGAGCGCCTGAAGCGCGGCATCGACCAGGGCGTGGCCAACTCGCTGCTCGTCAAGGTGAACCAGATCGGCACCCTCACCGAGACGCTGGACGCCGTCGCGATGGCCCACAACGCGGGCTACACCGCGATGATGTCGCACCGCTCGGGCGAGACCGAGGACACGACGATCGCCGACCTCTCGGTCGCCGTGAACTGCGGTCAGATCAAGTCCGGCGCGCCCGCCCGCAGCGACCGGGTCGCGAAATACAATCAGCTTCTGCGCATCGAGGAGGAGCTCGGCGACGCGGCGGTGTTCGCGGGCCGCGGCGCCTACCCCCGATTCAAGGGCTGAGCGCACACGACGATCGGAAGGGGGAGCGGATGACCGGATCGGCTCCCCCTTCCCGCGTTCGGCGGCGGACGCCCCGCGCGACCAGCGCCCGCGACTGGCTCGGCGGGCTGCGCGTCTCCGGATTCACCGTCATCATGCTCGGGCTCGTCGTGCTGGGCGCCTTCGTGCTCGTGCCGACGGTGGGGACCTTCGTGGAGCAGCGGCAGAAGATCGCCGCGCTCGAGGAGGCCGTGCAGCTCACGGCCGACGAGATCGCGGACCTCGAGGCCGAGCAGGAGCGCTGGCAGGACCCGGCCTACATCACGACGCAGGCCCGCGAGCGGCTCTACTACGAGCGGCCCGGCGAGGTCGTCTACATCATCGACAACGACCTCGACGAGTCCGAGCTGCCGCGCGATGAGGAGCCCGTCAGCGACGAGGTCGAGGAGGCGCGGGCCGACTGGATGGGCCAGCTGCTGCGCTCGGTGGTCGCGTCGGGGCTCACGCAGACGGCCGTGGGGCCGGAAGGCTGAGCGTAACGGTCCGGTCGCGACGGGGCGTGTCTGCCGATTGCCAGCGAAGCCCTTATAGCCTGGCCACGTGACGACCCCGCCCTTCGAACCGGTCCGCGATGCCGATCTCCGGGTGGTCTCGGACCAGCTCGGCCGGCCCGCACGCGGCGTCGTGGGCGTCGCCGCGCGCTGCGCCTGCGGCAACCCCACCGTCGTGGCGACCGCGCCGCGGCTGCCGGACGGGACGCCGTTCCCCACGTTCTACTACCTCACGCATCCGGCCGCCACGGCCGAGATGTCGCGGCTCGAGGCCGACCAGGTCATGGTCGGCATGAACGAGCGGCTGGCGGAGGACGACGATCTGCGCGCCGCATACGCACGCGCGCATGAGGCGTACCTGGCCGATCGCGCGCCGTACGGCGACGTGCCGGAGATCTCCGGCGTCTCGGCGGGCGGCATGCCGCGTCGCGTGAAGTGCCTGCACGCCCTCGTCGGGCACGCGCTCGCCGCCGGTCCGGGCGTCAACCCGCTCGGTGACGAGGCGCTGGCGCTGTCGGCGTGGTCGCCCGAGCGCTGCGAGTGCGCGCACCCCGGCGCGGCGCGGGAGCACGCGGACGGGGCAGAGGATGTCGGCTAGGCGAGCGCGCGTGCGGGTGCCGGTCGCCCTCGCCGGTGCGATCGTGGCCGTGCTGCTGGTGACGGGCGCCGCCGCGACGCCCACGCCCGCCCCCAGTCCCGAGCCCACCCCGTCCGATCCGGTGCGCGCGGCCGAGTACTGGCTGGAGGACTACGGCATCACCGACGCGTGGGCGACCACGCGCGGCGCGGGCACGACCATCGCCGTCATCGACACCGGCATCGCGAACGGCCCGACCGAGCTGAACGGCGTCGTCGTCGACGGCAAGGACGTGTCGGGCGTCGGCAGCTCCGACGGCCGCACCCCGGTCGGCGCCCGCGACCGCAACCACGGCACGCTGGTCGGATCGATGGCGGCCGCCCGCGGAACGGGGCCGGACACGGGGTTCATCGGCGTCGCCCCCGAGGCCGAGCTGCTGTCCATCTCGGTGGGGTTCGGTGCGTCGGCCGCCGTGCCCTTCGTCGATCAGGTGCCCGAGGCGATCACGTGGGCCGTCGATCAGGGCGCCGACATCATCAACCTGTCGTGGACGACGAACACCCTCACGTGGGACGAGTCGTGGGACGACGCGTTCCTGCACGCGTTCGAGAACGATGTCGTGATCGTCGTCGCCGCGGGCAACCGCGGCAGCGGCACCGACGTGGTCGGCGCGCCCGCCACGATCCCCGGCGTGCTCGCGGTCGGCGGCGTCGACCAGGAGGGCAAGGCCAGCGTCGAGGCCTCGACGCAGGGGATCACGATCGGCGTCGTCGCGCCCAGCGAGGGCCTGCTCGGCGTCGCGCCGGACGGCCAGCTGATGCGGTGGGACGGGACGAGCGGCGCGGCGCCGATCGTCGCGGGGATCGCCGCGCTGGTGCGATCCGCCCATCCGGAGCTCGATGCGGACAACGTCATCAACCGGATCATCGCGACGGCCGATCGGGTTCCGGGCACGAGCGTGCCCGACCCCGAGTACGGCTACGGCCTCGTCGACGCCGCCGAGGCCGTGTCGGCGAGCGTGCCGGCCGTGGCCGACAACCCGCTCGTCGACGTCGAGCTGGCGGAATGGATCCGCCTGTACCGGCGGGGGGACACGGAGCCCGCGCCGGTGCCGGAGGAGGTCGAGGTGTCGATCCCGCCGCTGCCGCCGGCCGAGGCGCCGAGCGAGGCCGGTTCGCCGTGGCTGCCGTCGGAGGCGTCCCTTCGCGAGGGCACGCTGCCGCTCGCCGCGGCCAGCGCGGCTAGTATCCTGATAACGCTCGGTCTCGTCGCTGTCATCCGACGCATTCGAACGGCGCCCCGGCGCCTGCCCGGCAATCCACAGTCAAGGAGTTCGTGAAGTCGTGCCCAGGATCCTGATCGTCGGCGGCGGATACGCCGGTTTCTACACCGCGTGGAAGCTCGAGAAGCACCTTCGCAAGGGAGAGGCCGAGGTCGTCATGGTCGACCCGCTTCCCTACATGACCTACCTGCCGTTCCTGCCGGAGGTCGCCGCCGGATCCATCGAGCCACGCCACGCGGTCGTCTCGCACCGGCGCCACCTCAAGCGCACGAAGATCGTGAACGCGAAGGTCACGGGCATCGACCACGCGAACAAGACCGCGACCATCACGCCCGAGGGCGGCGAGCCGTACGAGCTGGACTACGACCACGTGGTCGTCACGGCGGGCTCGGTGTCGCGCACCTTCCCGATCCCCGGCATCGCCGACAACGCGATCGGCATGAAGTCGATCGAGGAGGCGGCGGCCGTGCGCGACCGCATGATCTCCAACTTCGAGAAGGCCGCGGCGCTGCCGAAGGAGAGCGAGCTGCGCAAGCGACTGCTCACGGTCGTCGTGGTCGGCGGCGGCTTCGCCGGCATCGAGACGTTCGCCGAGCTGCGCTCGGCGGCCTCGGCGCTGCTCGAGAAGTTCCCCGAGATCTCGTTCGAGGAGACGCAGTTCCACCTCATCGAGGCGATGGGCCGCATCATGCCGGAGGTCTCGCTCGAGACGTCCGAGTGGGTGCTCAAGGACCTCGCCAAGAAGGGCGCGTACGTCCACCTCGACACGCAGGTCGCCGACGCCACGGACGGCGTCGTGAAGACCAACACGGGCGAGGAGTACCCGACCGACCTCATCATCTGGACGGCCGGCGTCATGGCCAACCCGCAGGTGGTGCGCGGCAGCGACCTGCCGACCGAGCCGCGCGGCCGCATCACGACGCAGGCAGACCTGCGCGTGGTCGACGCCGACAAGAACGTGGTCGAGGGCGCGTGGGCCGCGGGCGACGTCGCCGCCGTGCCCGACAAGACCGGCGGCCTGCCCGACGGCACGTGCGTGCCGAACGCGCAGCACGCCGTGCGCCAGGCCAAGCGCCTCGCCAAGAACCTCGTCGCGGTTCTGCGCGGCGAGCAGCCCGTGGACTACTACCACAAGAACCTCGGCGCGGTCGCGGGCCTCGGCCTGTACGACGGCGTGTTCCAGTCGGGCAAGATCGCCATCAAGGGCTTCTTCGCCTGGGTCGCGCACCGCGGCTACCACGGCCTCGCGATGCCCACGTGGGAGCGCAAGTGGCGCGTGCTGTGGGGCTGGTGGCACAACTTCTTCCTGGGCCGCGACCAGGTGCAGCTGAGCGCGCTGACCAACCCGCGCGGCTTCTTCGAGGCCTTCGCCTCGCGCCCGAAGCCCCCGGCCGAGGAGGCACCGGCCCCGGCCGAGAAGCCCGCCGACGCTCCGGCCGCGGCTCCGGCGGAGGAGAAGCAGGCCGAGGCTCCCGCCGGCGAGAAGCCGGCCGAGAAGGTCTCCGCGGAGTAGCCGCCGCACGACGAAAGGGCGCCCATCCCCTAACGTGGATGGGCGCCCTTCGTCGTTCCGGCGAAGGCGTCCCCCTGTAGCCCAACCGGCAGAGGCAGCCGACTTAAACTCGGCCCAGTCTGGGTTCGAATCCCAGCGGGGGGACGGGTCGGCGCTCAGGCCGTGCGGACGAGCGTCGTCACGAGCACGAGCCGCGTGGCGGAGACGAGCTGGGCGGCGCGGACCCAGGGCGACGTGAGCGGCGCGACGCTCGTGTCGACGATGCGGAAGCCCTCGTCGAGCAGGCGCGAGATCTCATCCGCCGCCTCGGGGTTCTCCCACGGGCCGTGGTCGTCGTCGGTCGTGTTCGGGTACAGCACGTGCGTGACGTGCCGGACATCGTTGGTCATCGGGTCGTCCTCGTTCGGTACTGCGCGGTGCCGCGAGGCACCGGTCCTGTGCGGGTGGGGCGCCGCCGATGCGCTCGAGCGAGGGCACCACGCCGGCGTGAAAACTCCAATACGGTACGAGCGCCGCGGGGCGCAGGAAAGAGCTTGACGCCACCGAGACCGATTGCTAAGTGCGCCACGAGGCGGATTGGACTCCTCCGAGCAGTCCAATGCGGTAGGTTGCCCGGATGGTGGACTCGCGGCTGTCGGCCCGGGCCCTCGTCGAGAAGCTCGGCGCGTGGCGCACGCGGGAGCCGGCATACGAGGCGCTGGCGGAGGCGGTGCGGGTGCTGTGCCTCGACGACCGGATCGCGCCGCGCACGTCGCTGCCGGCGGAGCGCGAGCTCGCCGCGCGTCTCGGTGTGAGCCGCACCACGGTCGCCGCCGCGTACCGCAGCCTGCGCGAGAGCGGCCACATCCGCAGCGTGCGCGGCTCGGGAAGCGAGACGCTGCCCGTCGGCACGCGCGACGTGACGCCGCTCGGCGGCGCCGGCGACGTGCTCGACCTGCGCCAGGCGAGCCCGGCCCCCTGGCCCGGCCTCCCCTCGGTGTACGCGGAGGTCGTCCGCCGGGGCGCGGGGCTGTTCAGCGGTCACGGCTACGAGATGCTCGGCTCGCCGAGCCTGCGCGAGGCGATCGCCCGGCGCTACGCGGAGCGCGGCCTGCCCACCGATCCCGCCCAGATCATGGTGACCAACGGCGCCCAGAGCGCCATCGCCCTGTGCGCCTCGCTGCTCGTGTCGCGCGGCGACCGCGTGCTCACCGAGACCCCCACGTACCCGCACGCGGCCGAGGCGTTCCGCCGGGCCGGCGCGCGGCTGGTCGGCGTGCCGGTGGCGCCGGGGGAGGGGTGGGACCTCGACCGCGCGGAGCACGCGCTGCGGCGGGCGTCGCCGGTCGCGGCCTACCTGATGCCCGACTTCCAGAACCCGACGGGCGCGTCGATGCCGGTCGCGCAGCGGCACGCGCTCGCGGACGCGGCGGCCTCGACGGGCACCGTGCTGATCGTCGACGAGACCACGGCGGAGCTCGACATCTCGGGCGCCGCGCCCGCCACGCCGTTCGCCGCCGACGTGGGCGACGGCCCCGGCATCGTCACGCTCGGCTCGCTCGGCAAGACGGTGTGGGGCGGGATCCGCGTGGGCTGGGTCCGCGCGGACCGGGAGACGATCCAGCGGCTGGCGGTGGCGCGGCCCGCGGCGGATCTCGGCACCCCCGAGGTGGAGCAGGCGGTCGCGGAGCGGCTGGTGGGCATGATGCCGGAGATCATCGCGCAGCGCCGGGCGCAGCTGCGGGCGGGGCGCGATGCCCTCACTGCCGAGCTGCGCCGCGTCGAGGGCTGGCAGGTGCCGGACGTCGCCGGCGGCGTCGCGCTCTGGGTGGGCCTCGGCGCCGCCCGCAGCTCGGCGCTCGTGCTCGCCGCGCGCCGGCGCGGCGTGCTCCTGAGCGCCGGACCGCGCTTCTCGGTGGGCGGCGGGCTGGAGCGGCACCTGCGCGTGCCGTTCACGGGCGCGCCCGCCACGCTCGTCCGCGCCGCCGCGCTTCTCGCGGAGGCGTGGGGCGAGGTCGCCGCATCCCGCGACGCGCCGGCCGCGTCGACGCTCGTCGACGCGCTCGTCTGAGCCGCGAGTGCCCCGCGGCCACGGACCCGGGATTGGACCGCGCGCCTCGGCGGCCGATGCGCTGGACTGGGGGCATGACCCTCGCCGCACGCCCCCGATCCGTCTCGCTCGCCCGGCGCACCCTGCGCCTGGTCGTGGGCCTCGCGGTGTTCGGCATCGGCGTGGGGCTCACGGTGATCGCGGGCCTGGGCCTGGACCCGTGGACCGTGCTCGCCGACGGCCTCGCGCGCCGCACGGGCATCGGGATCGGCTGGGTCGCCAACCTGCTGGGCGCGCTCGTGCTGCTGCTGTGGATCCCCCTGCGCCAGCGCCCGGGCATCGGCACGGTGCTGAACGTGCTGCTCGTCGGCACCGTGATGCAGGTGACGGTCGACCTCGTGCCGCGGCCCGATCACCTTGCGCTGCAGCTGCTCGCCCTGCTCGGCGGCATCGTCGTGGTCGCCGTGGGCAGCGGCATCTACATCGGCGCGCACCTGGGCCCTGGCCCCCGCGACGGCCTCATGACAGGGCTGCACCAGCGCCTCGGCTGGCCGCACTGGCGCGGGCGGGCGACGGTCGAGCTCACCGTGCTCGCGCTCGGCTGGCTGCTGGGCGGCACGGTCGGGATCGGCACGGTGCTCTTCGCGATCCTGATCGGCCCGCTCGTGCACGTCGCCCTGCGCGTGCTCGACCCGCGCGAGCGGGCCGCGCGGCGCGACGGCGCCCGGCCGGCCTGATCCTGCGTTCTCGGCGGCGATACGCTTGCCGACTTCGAGTGGATCGCGCTCGTGCTCCCGCTCGCGGTCGGAGCGATCGTCATTCCCATCGTGACCGCCGTCTCCGCGCGCGTGGTGTGACGCCGGCGGGCGCCCCCGGCTCAGTGCGCCGTCAGCTCCTGGACGATGCCGGCCGCCGCCATCTGTCCCGCGGCCGCGGCCATGACGACCGATGCGACGGGGCCCGGGAGGGTGGCCCGGTGCGCGAGGTCGCCCGCGGCCGAGACTCCCGGCAGCGAGGTGCGGCCGAACTCGTCGATCTCGATGGCTCCCGAGGAGAGCGTGCGCAGCCCGAGCCGCTCCGCGAAGGGCGCCCGCTGGCGCATCCCGTCCGTCGCGATGAACACGCCGGCCACGACGGTCCCGCCCTCGGCGGTGTCGACGCGCACGCCGTCGCCCTCCTCCCGCATCGCGATCGCCGGGCCGGGGTGGACGCGGGCGCCGGCGGCCTCGAGCGCCCGGTGCTCGTCCTCGGTCGCCGGCTGGCCGATGGGGAAGACCGTGATGCGCTCGGCGATGCGGCCCAGCAGCGCGACCAGGTGCGCCGCGCGGGCGGTGCCGAGCAGCGCGATCGGCCGGCCGGTGTGCTCGTGGCCGTCGCAGAACGGGCACGCGAAGGCGCGCCGTCCCCACAGCTCGGCCAGTCCGGGCACGTCGGGCAGCTCGTCGGCCACGCCCGTGGCCAGGATCACCCGGCGCCCCCGCGCCGTGGAGCCGTCATCGAGCGCCACGGCGAAGTCGTCGACGCTGCCCGAGACGTCGCGCGCGGACGCCTCGCGCAGCTCGACGCCCGCGTAGGCCGCGAGCTGGGCGCGGGCGGTGGCGCGGAACTCTGCGGGCGGCGTGCCGTCGTGGGTGACCACGTTGTGCATGTGGGCGACCGTCCCGTTGCGGTACTCGCCCGAGTCGAGCAGCAGCACGGTGCGGTGCATCCGCCCCTGGGTGAGGGCCGCCTGCAGGCCCGCGGGCCCCGCCCCGATCACGATCACGTCGTACATGTCGATCCTTCCGTCCGTCGGACTTGCGTCGTGAGCCAGTGTGTGACTTCATGTCGACATGAAGTCAAATGCGGAGGATCGGGGCGCGCGCTGGGCGGTCGGCGAGGTGGCCTCGAGGTTCGAGCTGCCCACGCACGTGCTGCGCCACTGGGAGTCGGTCGGGCTGCTGCGGCCGCGGCGCGACACCGCCGGACGGCGGCGCTACGGCGAGGACGACGTGGCGCGCATCGCGATCATCCTGCGCAGCAAGGCCGCCGGCATGAGCCTCGAGCAGATCGCCGTGCTGCTGGAGGGCGACGGCCCCGGGCGCCACGAGGTGCTGCAGGCGCACCTGGCGGATCTGGATCGCCGCATGGAGGAGATGCGGCGCTCACGCGAGATGACCGAGCACGCCTTCCGCTGCACCGCGCACGACATCTCGACGTGCCCGCGCTTCCGCGAGGGCGTCGCCGACATCCTCGCCCGGTTCTGATCGGACGCCCCGGGTTCGCCCACGCGGGCCCGCGTAGACTCCGATGCTCGTGAGGTCATCGGGAAGGACCGGCGTACTGCCGCCGCGCGAGGGCATCTCCGCCGCGCGGCTGCGGGCCCCGGGCGGGCGCGAGACGCACGCCGCGGCGCACCTGCCCGTGCCGGCCACCGTGCGCGAGTGGCTGGCGGGCACCGTGATCCCGAAGACGATGGGGCGCGAGCAGGCCTTCGGCGCGAGCCCGCTGGAGCCCGAGTACTTCGTGCGGGAGGGCTCGCTCGTCGACGCGCGCGGCGCGGCCGTCGGCCTCGACGACCCCGTGGAGCCCGGCGGCTTCTACTGGTTCCACAAGCCGATCCCGTATGAGGACCGCGTGCCGTTCGAGGTGCGCATCGTGCACGAGGACGACGACCTGCTCGTCGTGGACAAGCCGCACTTCCTCGCCGCCACGCCGAACGGCGTCTTCGTGCGCGAGTGCGTCGTGACGCGGCTGCGCGCGGCCCGCGGCGAGGACGAGCTCGTCGCCATCCACCGCCTCGACCGGGTCACGGCGGGGCTGCTCGTGCTGTCGCGGCGGCCCCGCACCCGCGGCGCGTACCAGGTGCTGTTCCAGCGGCGCGAGATCGACAAGACGTACCGCGCGCTCGCGTGGCTGCCGCCGGGGTGGTCGCCCGGCGACCCGCTGCCGCTCGGGCTCGAGACCGGCGAGGACCGCGATGTGCGCAGCCGGCTGCTCAAGGTCGACGGGGAGCGGCCGGTACGGGTGATCCCGGGCGAGCCGAACGCGCACACGACCATGCGGCTCGTGCGCACCTTCGCGCACGCCGGCCGCTGGGCCGGGGAGTTCGTGCTGCGGCCGCACACGGGCAAGACCCACCAGCTGCGCGTGCACATGAACGGCCTCGGACTGCCGCTCCTCGGCGATCCGGTCTACCCCGAGGACCTCGGTCCCGACCCGTACGACTTCCGCCACGCGCTGCAGCTGCTCGCCCAGCGCCTCGCGTTCGACGATCCCTTCACGGGCGAACGCCGCGTGTTCACGAGCGGGCTGGCGCTCGATCCGGCGCGTGCGTGACGACGAGCGACTTGGCGAGCGTCTCGAACTCGAGGTCGTCGCGGCGCGGGATGCCGAAGCGCTCGTCGCCGTATGGGAACGGGCTGCGCGCGCCGGTGCGGCGGTAGCCGCGGCGCTCGTACCAGGCGATGAGGTCGGGGCGTGCCGTGATCACGGTCATCCGCTGCTCGGGAAGATCCCATTCCTCGCGCGCCCTGCGCTCGGCCTCGGCCAGCAGCGTCCCGCCGATCCCGCCGCCCTGCGCGGTGGGGTCGACGGCGAACATGCCGAAGTACGCGTGGCCCTCGCGGCGCTCGAGGTGGCAGCAGCCCGCGAGCGCTCCGTCACGCTCGGCCAGCAGCACGACGGAGCCGGCCGTGCTCAGCAGCGCGCGCACCTGCTCGGCGTCCGTGCGCTGCCCGTCGAGCAGGTCGGCCTCGGTCGTCCATCCGGCGCGGCTGGCCTCGCCACGGTAGGCGCGCTGGACGAGCGCGACGATGGCGGGCACATCGGCGGGGACGGCGGCGCGGAACGAGAGTGCGGCGGTCACGCCATGACGCTACCCGAACCGGCGCGGGCGGGATCCGGGGGATTCCCTGCCGGCGCGGATGGGCGGCCTCTAGGATGGGGTCGCGAACAGGGGGTTCTCCATGGAGTTGCTGATTCCGGTCGGGATCATCGTGGCCATTGCGGTGATCGTCGGCATCTACCTGTGGGCGACGTACAACTCGCTCGTGCAGCTGAACGTCCGGGTGGACGAGGCGTGGAGCGACATCACCGTGCAGCTCAAGCGTCGGGCGGATCTGATCCCGAACCTCATCGAGACGGTGAAGGGATACGCGGCCCACGAGAAGGCGGTGTTCGAGAACGTCACGCGCGCGCGGGCCGAGACGCTGCAGGCGACCACGCCGCGCGCCGCGGGTGTGGCCGAGGGCCACATGGAGCAGGCGCTCAAGAGCCTGTTCGCCGTCGCCGAGGCGTACCCGCAGCTGCAGGCGAGCCAGAACTACCTGCAGCTGCAGCAGTCGCTCGTCGACACCGAGGACAAGATCCAGGCGTCGCGCCGCTTCTACAACGGCGGCGTGCGCGAGCTGAACACGAAGATCAAGGTCTTCCCCAACAACCTCTTCGCCCGCCAGCTCGGTTTCCACGAGCGGGAGTTCTTCGAGGTGGTCGACGGCGCCGCCATCGCCGAGCCGCCGCGCGTGCAGTTCTGAAAGAACTGCACTTGCCAATCGACACCCTGCAGTTCTGAACAAGCTGCATCGGGGATTCAGTGCATCGTCATGCCGCCCGTGACGTTGATGCCCTGGCCGGTCATGTACGACGAGAGTCGGCTCGCGAGGAACAGCGCGACGCCGGCGACGTCGGACGGCTGACCGGTCCGCCCGAGCGGCACCTGCGCGTTGTCCTCGGCCTCGATCTCGGCGGCCGTCATCCCGCGCACGACGGCTCCCTCCTCGCGCTCCCGGTGCTTCATCGGCGTCTCGATGACGCCAGGGCAGATGGCGTTCACGAGGATCCCGCGCGGCGCGAGCTCGACCGCCATCGTCCGCACGAGGCCGAGCACGGCGTGCTTCGACGCGACGTAGCCGCTCATGCCCCGGTAGCCGTTCTTCCCCGCCTGCGACGCGATGAGGACGAGCCGGCCCTGCCGCCCCGTCGCGACGAGCTGCCGCGCCACCGCGCGGGCGACGAGGAACGAGCCGGTGGCGTTCACCTCGAGGTTGCGGTTCCAGTCGGGCAGGGTCGTCTCGGTCGTGTACGCCATCGTCGATGTGCCGGCCGCGTGGACGAGCACGTCCACCGGCCCGACCCGGTCGCGGATCGCCGAGACGGCCGCGTCGACGGCGGGCTCATCGGCCACGTCGAGGCGGATCTGCCAGCCGCCGTCCGGCGCGACCGTCGGCGTCGCGGAGGCGTGGGCGACGTCGGCGCTCACCACCGTCGCTCCCTCGGCGGCGAAGGCCGCGACGGTCGCCTCTCCGATGCCGCTCGCGCCGCCGGTGACGAGCACCACCCGGCCGCGCAGCTCGGGGAAGGTCACGCGACCACCCGGCGGAACGGGTCCGTGCTGATCCCCTGCGCCACGATGTGGGCCGCCCACTCGCGGGCGCTGTGCAGGCTGTGGTCGCGGTAGTTGCCGCACTCGACCGCGCTCACCCCCGGCACGTCGTCCCAGGTGATGTCCTCGGCGATCGCGCGCAGGCTGTCGGCGACGACCGGCGTGATCTCCTCCAGTGTGCGCTCGCCCCACACGATCAGGTGGAAGCCGGTGCGGCAGCCGAACGGCGAGCAGTCGATGACGCCGTCCATCCGGTCGCGCAGCAGGCTCGCCAGCAGGTGCTCGATGGTGTGGAGCCCGGCCGTCGGGATCTCGCCCTGGTTGGGCTGCACGAAGCGCAGATCGAAGTTCGAGATCGCGTCGCCGCGGGGCCCGCGCTCGACGGCGATGAGCCGCACATACGGCGCGAGGACGGCGGTGTGATCCAGCTGGAAGCTCTCGACGTCGGCCATGGGTTTCTCCTTCGGTGGTGGATTCGATCAGAGGGATGGAACGGGCGCCGCCGTGAGGGCGACGCGGGGCAGCGGGAGCTGATGTCGTTCGAGCGCGGACATCGCCTCGACCACGTCCGAGGCTCGCAGCCCGGACCGGAGCAGGTGCAGCGACGAGCGCTCGTCCGCCGCCACGGCGGCGATGACGCGCAGCGTCGCGCGGTCGCCGGCGTCGATGCCGAGGTCGGCCAGCGAGCGCGGCAGCCCCAGGTCGGCATAGAGCCCGGCGAGGGCGTCGATGTCGTTCCAGTGCGCCTCGAGTGCGAGCTGCACGAGGATCCCGTACGCGACCTTGACGCCGTGGAGCAGGTCGCGGGTGCCGTCGACGGCGCTCAGCCCGTCCGAGACGGGGTGCGCCGCCGTCGCGCGCCCGTGGGGCCCCGCGAACGCTCCGACGATCCCGGCCGACACGATCGCGGCCTCCATGACGTCGCGCCACGCGTCGCTGAGCCGGCCCGCCCTCATGTCGTGCACGGTGGTGACGCCGTGCACGAGGACCGCGTCCCGGCAGCGCCGCGCGGCATCGCGGCCGATCGCGGTGAGCACGGAGGCGTCGCCGCGCTCGAGCAGGGGCCGCACCTCGAACCACTTCGCGAGCGTGTCGGCGATGCCCGACACGAAGAACTCGGGCGGGGAGTCGAACACCGCACGAGGCTCGATGAGGAGCGCATGGGTCGGCGTCTCGTGCTCCGCGTGGCCCAGATGGCGGTGGTCGTCGTCGTAGAACACGCTCACGCGCGACCACGCCGAGCAGGTGCTCGCCAGCGTCGGCACGAGGACGACCGGGACGCCGGCCTCGACCGCGACCGCCTTCGCGGTGTCCAGCGCCTTCCCGCCGCCGATGCCGAGCACCGCGTCCGCGTCGCGGGCGAGCGCTCCCAGGCGCGCGATCTCGGCGGGGTTGCACTCTCCGCCGAATGCCGCGTCCACGGTCTCGACGGGGTCGAGCGCGGGCAGGTGCGCAGCGACGGCGCGCCGGGCACGCCTGCCGTGCACCGAGAGCACCCGTCGCGCCCCGATCCGGTCGAGGACGCGGGGCAGCGCATCGAGCGCGCCCTCGCCGCTCGCGACGACGCCGGGGCCGGGATGGCGCAGGCCGCTCACGCCGACGCCTCCGGTGCGGGGAAGCGCGCGATGGCCGCGCGCAGCGTCGCCTCGTCGTGCACGAGCCCGATGCGCACGTGCCCGGCACCGCCGGGGCCGAAGCCGCTGCCCGGCGCGACCGCGACGCCGTGCTCCTCGAGCAGGCGGGCGGCGAAGGCCCCGTCGTCGCCGGGGACCGCCAGCCACACGAAGAAGGTGCCGCCGGGGGCCTCGACGCGCCACCCCGACTCGCGCAGCGCCGCGACGACGGCGTCGCGGCGCGCGCGGTAGACCTCGACGAGCGCCTCGGCCGCGTCCTGGTCGCCGGACAGCGCGGCGGCCGCCGCCTCCTGCGTCGCCCCGAAGATCGTGCTGAGCGCATGGCTCTGGTAGCGCCGCATCGCGGCGATCAGCGACGCGTTCCCGGCCGCGAAGCCGAGGCGCCAGCCCGCCATGCTGTATGTCTTCGAGAGCGTGGAGATCTCGACCGTGCGCTCCCCGGACGCGTCGACGGCGAGCGCCGACAGCGGCCGGCCCGAGAAGCCGAGCGAGGAGTACGCGAAATCGTGGACGAGCGCAGCGCCCAGACGCTCCGCGAGCGCGAGCACCTCCCCGACCTCGGCGGCGTCCACCAGTGCTCCCGTGGGATTGTGCGGCGAGTTCAGCACGACGAGCGCCGCCTCGTCCGCGCCCGCGAAACCGCGCGCGTCCGGCCGGTACCCGCGAGCGGGGTCGAGCCGCAACTCGGCGATGCCCGCACCGGCCAGCGCGGCGAGCGAGCGGTAGGCCGGGTACCCCGGGTCGGGCAGCACCACGGTGGTCCCCGGGTCGACGAGGCCCTGGAAGGCGGCCAGCAGCGCCTCGTGCGAACCGTGGAACGCCGCCACCTCGGCCTCGGGATCCACCGTGACGCCGTGGTCGCGGGCGTACGCGGCGGCGATGGCCCGCGCGAGCGAGGGCAGCGGCGTGGCGGCGGGGTAGCGGTGGTGCACCGGGTCGGCGACCGCGCGCTGCATCGCCCGCACGATCGCCGGCGGCGTGGGCAGGTCGGGGTTGCCCTTGGACAGGTCGATGACGTCGACGCCGCGGGCGCGTGCCTGCGCGATGCGCCGATCCATCTCGCCGAAGAAGCCGGGCGGCAGCGACGCGACCCGCTGCGCGGCGCGGAAGACGGCCACCTCAGCGCCTCCGCACCCGGCGGGCGAGCGCGTTGCCCGCCGCCTGCACGAGCTGCACGATGACGATGAGTGCGATCACGGTCACGAGCATGGCGAATCCGTCGAAGCGCTGGTAGCCGTACGAGATCGCGAGATCGCCGATGCCGCCCGCCCCGACGGTGCCGGCCATCGCCGATGCGTCGATGAGGCCGATCGTCGCCGTGGTGAGCGCGAGGATCAGCGATCCCCGCGCCTCCGGCAGCAGGAAGCGGCGGAAGATCTGCCATGGGGTGGCGCCCATCGACCGCGCCGCCTCGATGATGCCGCCGGGCACCTCGAGCATCGAGTTCTCGACGAGGCGGCCGATGTACGGCGCGATCATGACGACCAGCGGCACGATCGCCGCCTCCGGACCGATGGACGATCCGACGACGAAGCGGGTGAACGGCAGGATCGCGACGAGCAGGATGATGAACGGCAGCGAGCGCACCAGGTTCACGAACGTGCCCAGCACGAGGAACAGCGGGCGATTCGGCAGGATGCCGCCGGGACGGGTGACCGCGAGCATCGTGCCGATGACGATGCCGAGCGCCGCGCCGATGGCGAGCGACACGCCCACCATGTACAGCGTCATGACCAGCTCGGAGAAGAACTGCTCCGTCGTGATCAGGGTGAAGGGCGCGCTCATGCCGCACGCACCTCCGTCACCGTGAGCACCGCATCCTCGAGGTACTGCCGCGCCCGCCGGATCCGGGAGGGATCGCCGTCCAGCTGGATGATGAGCTGGCCGACGGTGTGCTGCTGGATCTCGGTCATGTCGGCGTGCAGGATGTTCACGCCCACGCCGATCTCCGCGATCAGCGTGGCGACGATCGGCGCCGTGACCTGCTCGTCCAGCAGGAGCAGTCGCCAGAGATGGTCGCCGCCGATCCGCTCGACGACGCGCGCCGGCAGCGTCTGCGGCACGACCGACTCGACGAACGCCGACGTGGTGGCGCTGCGGGGGCGCACGAACACGTCGAGCACAGACCCCTGTTCCACGACCCGACCGGCCTCCATCACCGCCACCTCGTGGCAGAGATCCTTGATGACGTCCATCTCGTGGGTGATGACGAGGATCGTCGTGCCGTACTCGCGGTTGATGCGGCGCAGCAGCCCGAGGATCTGCTCCGTCGTCGTCGGGTCGAGCGCGCTCGTGGCCTCGTCGCAGAGCAGGATCTCGGGATTGCGCACGATCGCCCGCGCGATCCCGACCCGCTGCTTCTGGCCGCCCGAGAGATCACCGGGGTGGGCGTCGGCCTTCGCGGCGAGCCCGACGAAGGCGAGGGCCTCGTCGGCGCGCGTGCGGGCCTGGCCTGCGGGCACGCCGTCCAGGCGAAGGGGGAGGGCGACGTTCTCGCGCACGGTGATCGTCTCGAGCAGGTGGAACTGCTGGAACACCATGCCGGTGCGCTTCTGCATCGCGCGGAGCTCGCGGCCGTCGAGCGCGGCCAGATCCACCCCGTCGAGGCGCACGACGCCCGATGTGGGGCGCTCGAGCGCGTTGACGAGGCGCACGAGCGTGGACTTGCCGGCGCCGCTGTGGCCGATGACGCCGAAGATGCTCCCGCGCGGCACCCGCAGCGTCACCTCGTCGAGGGCGGTGACCCGCGCGCCACGGCGCCCGGGGAAGACGCGCGAGACGCGCTCGAACTCGACGAGGGCCGCGACCTCGGGCGAGGTGGAGGCTGTGTCGGTCACCGGCGCTCAGTCCTCCAGCGCGTCGGGGATGTTGTAACCGGCGTACTGCGGGTCGCCGGCGATGTATGCGGCGAACTCCTCCGACTCGTAGGCGGCCTTGATGTCCTTCGCCCACGCGGTCTCGAGGTTCGGCTCGTCCACGGTCACGACCACGGAGAACTCGTCCGTCAGCTCCTCGAGCGCGAGGGCGTCGGTCAGGTCCAGTCCGCCCGAGACGACGAAGTTGCCCTGGATCACCGAGTAGTCCACGTCGGACAGCGACGCGACCTGCTGCGCGTTCTCGATCGCGACGATCTCGATGCCGGCGACGTTCTCGGAGATGTCTGCCGGGGAGGCGGTCGCCGGATCGATCGAGTCGCTGAGCTCGATCCAGCCGACATCGGCGAGCACCTGGAAGGCGCGGTACATGTTCGAGGGCTGGTTCGGCACCGCGACGGTCGCGCCGGGCTCGACATCGTCCAGGGCGTCGCTCTGGCCGCCGAACAGCGCCATCGGCGGCCCCGGCACCTGGACGAGGGAGGCGTTGTGCAGCCCCTCCTGCTCATTGACCGACTCCTGGAACACCGGGTGCTGCATGATGATCGCGTCGACCTCGCCGTCCGCGAGCGCGACGTTCGTGATGATCCCGTCGGTGAACTCGCTGATCTCCACGGTGTAGCCGTCCTCCTCGAGGATCGGCTGGATGCCCTGCTCGAACATCTCGCGGTAGGGGCCAGGGTTGAAGCCGAACCGGAGCGTCGTCTTCTCGTCCTCCGGCTGGTCGGCGGGGGCGGCGGCGCCGCAACCCGTCAGCGCGAGCGCGACGACGACGGCGGCGGCGAGCGAGGGGAGCAGGCGGGGGAACGGCATGGTGGACTCCGAGTGCGTGACGGCCGGGATGCGGACGCTCCGACGCTATCGCCGCGATGCCGGCCGCCCGATTCGTGTTACGCCGTGCGACGGACTCAGAACATCGACAGGATCAGCTGCGCGTCGCGGAAGGTGAGCGTTCCGCGCATCGTCCAATCGTCGGTGCGATACGTGAAGCTCTGCGCCGAGCCGTCGTGCGCGACGCCGGAGGCCTCCGCGACGAGCGCGCCGCCCGTGGCCTGGAACGTGCCCGCGTCGGCATCCAGCGACGCCCGGGGCAAGCGCTCGATCGTGAACGCGATCCGCTCGAGCTCGCGCAGATCGGCCGCCCAGGGGACGACGATCCCGCACGCGGCCGGGACGGCGTCGGTCGCCGCCGCGCAGCGCTCGGCGTGCCCCTCGAGCCGCTCCTGCACGATCTCGGTCGCGCCCTCGGCGACGGTCGCATCGAGCTCGACGTCGGCAGACTCCTGGCCGGGCAGGATCGCGACGCGGGCCGCGCCGTCGAGGATCTCGGCCGGCAGCGGGGTCACCTCGTACACGCCGGGCAGCAGGATCGGGGTGTCGTCGGCCGCGAACGTGCGGTCGCCGATGGCGAAGGCGTCGCCGCGGGACGGCGTCACGGTGAGGGCAGTGGTCGCTCGCACGATCCACGTATCACCGGCGCGCGCCATGGGCACGGCGACCTCGCGCGGCTCGCCGTCGAGCGTGACCTCGGCGTGCAGCTCGGCGCGGTCGCCGTCGGTCTCGACGGCGCCGAGGGCGGCGTCCGAGACGTGGGCGCGGGCCCGTGCGAACAGCGCGAGCGCGTCGTCGTCCGCATCGGTCACGGCGTCGAGCGCCTCGGCATCGCCCCGGACGAGCGCCGTGAGGTAGCGCTCCGCCGTGTCGCGGGGGTCCGATCCGCGCGAGGCGATCCACCACGCGCCGATCCCGCCCGCGAGCAGCGCCACGACCACGACGGCGACGAGCACGGCCCGCGTGCGGCGCGCGCGCCCCGGCGCCGCGGCCGCGTCGCCGGGGGCCGTCACGACGCCCGCTCCGTCTGCTCGGTGTGTGGCAGAGGGATCGCCGGCGCCAGCGGCGCGCGCGGGTGGTCGTGGCGCTCGGCGCCGGGCAGCGCGTCGGCGATGTCGTGCGCCGCGTCGCCCCACCCCGAGACCGAGACCCGTTCGAGGCCCTGCCACGCCGCCGCGCGCTGCAGCTCCGCGGCGATCCGCTCGGCCGCGTCGGCCGGGGCGTCCCGCTCCCACCAGGCGGACTGCACGAGCAGGGTCGAACCCGCGCGGTCGGCCTTGAGGTCGACGCGGGCCGCCAGGCGGTCGCCCACGAGCACCGGCAGGGAGTAGTAGCCGAAGCGCCGCTTGTGCGCCGGCACGTAGATCTCGATCCGGTAGTCGAAGCCGAACATCCGCAGGGCGCGGTCGCGGAACCACACCACGGGGTCGAACGGCGTGAGCAGCGCGACGCGGTCGACGCGGCGGGGCACGGCGGCGTCGCGGTGCAGCCAGGCGGGCAGCGGCCTGCCGCCGCGATCCCAGCCCGCCACGCGCACGGGAAGCAGCTCGCCCGCGTCGGCGAGATCGGCGATGGCGGGGGCGACGTCGCGCGCCTTCAGGCGGTAGTAGTCGGCGATGTCGGGCGCGGTGGCGATGCCGTGCGCGCGGGCGGCGCGGCGCACGAGCTCGCGGATCGCCTCCGCGCGCGGCACCTCGCGGGCGAGCGCGTCGGCGGGGATCACGCGCTCGGCCAGGGCATAGCTGCGCTCGAATCCGCGCCGGCCCGCGATCGCGACCTCGCCGAAGCGCCACATCAGCTCGAGCCCCCGCTTGACGTCGTCCCAGTCCCACCAGGGGCCGCGCGGCGCGCGGGGCGACTCGTCGTGGAGGTCGGCCGGCCGGACCGCACCGCGCTCGGCGAGCTCGGCGCGCAGGCGGTCGAGCGTCGGCGCATGCGCGCGCGCCCAGTCGTCGTAGCGCGCGCGGAAGGCGTCCATGCGGAACCGCCACAGCGACCAGTCCGCCGCGGGCACGAGCGCCGCCTCGTGCGCCACGTACTCCACGTAGCGGGCGCGGCGCCCGAAGAGCATCCGGTCGAGAGCGTCGCGATCGTAGGCGCCGAGGCGCGCGAAGTGCGGCATATAGTGCGAGCGCGCGAACACGTTCACCGAGTCGATCTGCAGCGCGCCCATCCGCTCCATCGCCGAGTGCAGCCGCGCGGGCCCCGCGGCGGCGGGCCGCGCGCCGCCGAAGCCCTGCGCGCCCAGGGCGATGCGCCGCGCCTGGGCCGCGCTGAGGGTCTCGATCCGCGTGGTCGTCATCGCTCCACGCTACTGCGGGGCTCCGACATGCCTCCCGACGATCCATCCGTCCCGATACGCCGCGCGGTCGGCGGCGCGTCGGCGCATCGGCCCGGTCGCGCCCGGCGCGTCGGAGGGGCCTGCCATACTGGCCGCGATGTCTCGGATCCCCGCCGCCTCCGCCCTCGTCCTCCTCACGACCCTCGGGCTCGTCGGCTGCGCGCCGGGCGACGACGGTCTCGACGAGGCCCTCACCGCCGTCGAGTCCGCCCTCGAGCGGCACGAGCTGCCCGCGAGCGCGACGGGTGGCGACGACTTCGCGTCGCTCGTCGAGCCGCTCGCCGGGTACGAGCTGGACGTCGCTCTCGGCGAGGTCGAGCGCGACGGGGACGTCGCGACCGTGCCGGCGGAGTGGACGTGGGACATCGACGGGCGGGAGTGGACGTACGAGCAGACGCTCGAGCTCACCCGCGACGGCGAGACGGGCGAATGGACCCTTCCGTGGTCGCCCGCGCTCGTCGCCGACGGCCTGGAGGAGGGCGAGACGGTCGGCGTCGAACGGGTCTATCCGTCGCGCGCGCCGATCGTGGGCGCGGGCGGCGAGCCCATCGTCACGGAGCGGCCCGTCACGCGGTACGGCCTCGACAAGAGCTGGATCGACGCGGGACAGGTCGACCAGAGCGCGCGTGACATCGCCGTAGCGCTGCAGGTCGACGCCGACGAGTTCGCCGCGCGGGCCGCGGCGATGGGCGAGCTCGCCTTCGTCGAGGCGATCGTGCTGCGCCCCGAGGACGCGGCCACGCGTGTTCCGGCGGACTTCGCCGAGATCCCCGGCGCGAGCGCCATCGAGACGACCATGCAGCTCGCGCCGACCCGCACGTTCGCCCGCGAGATCCTCGGCACGGTCGGCGAGGCGACGGCCGAGATCATCGAGAACTCGGACGGCGCGATCGCCCCCGGGGAGCAGACCGGGCTGTCGGGGCTGCAGGGCGAGTACAACGACCGTCTGCGCGGCACCCCGGCCGTCACCATCACGGCGTCGACGGGCGAGGACGACGAGGATCCGCGCGTGCTCGCCGAGTGGCCGGCGGAGGACGGCGAGCCGCTGCAGACCACGCTCGACATCGCGCTGCAGCAGCGGGCCGAGGCGGTGCTGGCGGGCGTCGAGCCCGCGAGCGCGCTCGTGGCGATCCGGCCGTCCACGGGCGAGATCCTGGCCGCCGCGAACGGCCCCGGCAACGGCGGCTTCGACGCCGCCACGAGCGGCCGGTACGCGCCGGGCTCCACGTTCAAGGTCGTGACGACGCTCGCCCTGCTGCGGTCCGGAATGGCACCGGACGACGCCGTGGCATGCGCGGATGAGGTCACGGTCGACGGCTACACGTTCCACAACTACGGCGAGTACCCCGCCTCCGCGCTGGGCGGCATCACCCTGCGCGCCGCCGTCGCGAACTCCTGCAACACGGCGTTCGTCGGCCTGAACGACCGCGTGACCGACGCCGATCTGCGCGACGCCGCGGCCTCCCTGGGCGTCGTGGGGCCGGACAACACCGACTCCCTGACCCAGCACGCGGCCAACATGATCGGCCAGGGCATCGTCACCGAGACGCCGCTCGGCATGGCGACGGTCGCCGCCTCGGTCGCCGCGGGGCGCACGGTGTCGCCGTACCTCGTCGCCCCCGGCGAGCAGGCGGAGTCCTCGCTCACGGCCGAGGAGGCCGAGACGCTGCGGGGCCTCATGGCGGCCGTCGTCACCGAGGGCTCGGGAAGCGCCCTCGCGGGGCTGGGTGCGGGAGTGGGGGCGAAGACGGGCACGGCCGAGTTCGGCGAGCCCGACGAGAACGGCGACCTCGCGAGCCACGCCTGGATGATCGCGTTCCACGGCGACCTGGCCGTGGCGGTGTTCGTGGAGCGCGGCGACGGCGGCGCGAGCACGGCCGGTCCGCTCATGGCCGACTTCCTGGACGGCTGAGACCGCGCATCACGGTGCGGGCATACGGCGTGGTCCTAGACTTGGCCAGATGAGCGACGAGAACCGCCCCTCGCTCGATTCGAACCGGGGGTTCTGGGACTTCCTGCGACCGCGGGCGGCCGCGCCGAGCCCGTCGGGGGTGGACGGCGTGGAGGTCCCGACGGGACTGCGCGTCGCGACGGCCTACGCGTGGCGGCTCCTGATCATCGCCGCGGCCGTGGGCGTGGGCGTCTGGCTGGTCATCCAGTTCAAGTTGCTCGTCATCCCGCTGCTCGTCGCGATCCTCATCACGGCGCTGCTGTACCCGGGGTTCACGCTCATGCTGCGACTGCGGGTCCCGCGCGTGCTCGCGATCGTCGTCTCGGTGCTCGGCACCCTCGCGATCGTCATCGGCCTCATCTGGCTCGTCGTGTGGCAGGTGAGCCGCGAGGCGGGGGAGGTGCGCGACCGCGCCGCGCAGGGCATCGTCGATCTGCGCGACTGGGCGATCTCGAGCGGGCTGCTGACGGAGCGCCAGATCAGCGACGCGTTCGACACCGGCTTCCGCTTCCTCAGCGAGCAGGCCGAGACGCTGCTCAGCGGCGCGCTGACCGTCGGCACCACCGTCGGCCACCTCGGTGCGGGGCTGCTGCTGGCCCTGTTCATCCTCATCTGCCTGCTCGCCGACGGCGCCTCGATCTGGCGCTGGACGCTGCGGCTGTTCCCGCGCTCCTCGCGCCCCGCGGTCGACGCCTCGGCCCGCAACGGCTGGCGCACCCTCATCAACTACGCGCGCACGCAGATCATCGTCGCCACGATCGACGCGGTCGGCATCGGCATCGGCGCCGTGCTGCTCGGCGTGCCGCTGGCGATCCCCATCGCGGTGCTCGTGTTCCTCGGCGCGTTCGTGCCCTTCGTCGGCGCGATCGTCACGGGAGCCATCGCGGTCGTGATCGCGCTCGCCTACAACGGCATCTGGATCGCCGTGGCGATGCTCGCGGTCGTGCTGCTCGTGCAGCAGGTCGAGAGCCACCTGCTGCAGCCGCTGCTGATGGGGTCGGCCGTCAAGGTGCACCCGCTCGCCGTCGTGCTCGTCGTGGCGGGCGGATCGATGATCGGCGGCATCGCGGGAGCGCTGTTCGCGGTGCCCGTGGCGGCGTTCGTGAACGTCGTCGCCGTCACCCTGGCGAGCGGATCGTGGCGCACCGGCGCGCCGCCCGACGCGGATGTGATCTGGAGCACCGTGCCCAGATCGGTCCGCGGCGACGGGGCCAAGGACGACGGCCCGAAGGCCGACGCCCCCGACGACGAGGCGGAGCCGGCGCCGCCGGCCGGCGACGAAGGGAGTCGGGCATGACCATGGCCGAGCAGACCCGGGGGACGTCCGCGACGCCCGGGCTCGCCGAGATCGAGGCCGCCGCGGCGAGCCTCGCCGGTGTCATCGAGCGCACGCCGCTGCAGCCCTCGCAGCACCTGACCGAGGTGCTCGGCCACCCCGTGAGCCTCAAGCTCGAGAACCTGCAGCGGACGGGATCGTTCAAGGTGCGCGGCGCCACCTACCGGCTCTCGCGCCTCACGCCCGAGGAGCGCGCCCGCGGGGTCGTCGCCGCCTCAGCCGGCAACCACGCGCAGGGCGTGGCCCTGGCCGCGCGCGAGCTGGGCATCCACGCCACGATCTACATGCCGCTCGGTGTGCCCGTGCCCAAGTTGCTGGCCACCCGCGGCTACGGCGCCGAGGTCGTGCTGAGGGGCGAGACGGTCACCGAGCCGCTGCGCCTCGCCGCCGAGCACGCCGAGCGCACCGGCGCCGTGCTCATCCACCCCTTCGACCACCGGGACATCGTCACGGGGCAGGCCACGCTCGGCCTCGAGGTGATGGACGAGGCGCCCGACGTCGAGACGATCGTGCTGGGGATCGGCGGGGGAGGCCTGATCGCGGGCGTCGCGGCGGCCGCGAAGGCCCGCGCGGCGGCCGCCGGGCGCACGGTGCGGATCGTCGGCGTGCAGTCCGAGAGCGCCGCCCCCGTGCCGGAGTCCCTCGCGGCCGGCCGCCCGGTCGCGGTGGAGACGCGGCCGACGATCGCCGACGGCATCCTCGTCGCGCGCCCCGGCGACGTGCCCTTCGAGATCATCCGGGAGCTCGTGGACGAGGTCGTCACCGTCAGCGACGACGACATCGCCCGCGCCCTGCTGGCCCTGCTCGAGCGCGCCAAGGTCGTCGTGGAGCCGGCGGGGGCCGTCGGCGTCGCGGCCATCATGGCCGGCAAGGTGCGCGCGCAGGGCCACACCGTCGCGGTGCTGACCGGCGGGAACATCGATCCGCTGCTCATGCAGCGGGTGATCGCGCACGGCCTGGCCGCGTCGGGCCGCTACATGACCGTGCGCGTGCCGCTGCCCGACCGCCCCGGCCAGCTCGTGCAGGTCTCGCAGGTGATCGCCGAGGCGGGCGGCAACGTCATCGAGGTGCTGCACACGCGCCACGGCCAGGGGCTGCAGATCAGCGAGGTCAACCTGCAGGTGTCGGTCGAGCTGCGCGGCACCGAGCACCGCGAGCTCGTGCTCCAGGCCCTGCGCGACGCCGGCTTCCGCCCGGAGCTGATCGAAGACTAGCTTTTTCGAGTCTGCGCGCGCTCGGGCACGGCTTCGCCGTGCCGCTCGCGTGCTCGCGCCGGCGCTCCCGCGCCGACGAGGCGGCGCTTCGCGCCGCGGGGGCGGCCGCATGTGCGGCCGCACGCTCGCTTCGCTCGCACAGTGATCGGTTGCTGAACGGAGCGGCCGCAGGCCGCGGAGATGAAGCGACCACCGCAATCCGGCGACGCGGGGCGGGTCAGCCCAGGAAGGTGTCGACCTTGACGATCTCGACCGGGATCTGCTTGCCGTTCGGGGCCTCGTAGGACGTCTTGTCGCCCTCCTTGAGGCCGAGGATCGCGGCGCCCAGGGGGCTCTTCTCGCTGTAGACGTCGAGGTCGGTGCCGCCGGCGATCTCGCGGCTGCCCAGCAGGAACCGCTCCTCGTCGCCCAGGATCAGCGCCGTCACGACGGTGCCGGACTGGACGGTGCCGTCCGACTGCGGCGCCTCTCCGACGACGGCGTCCTTGAGGAGCGCCTGCAGCGTGCGGATGCGGGCCTCCTGCTTGCCCTGCTCGTCCTTGGCGGCGTGGTAGCCGCCGTTCTCGCGAAGGTCGCCCTCCTCGCGGGCGGCCTCGATGCGCTTGGCGATCTCCTCGCGGCCCACCGTGCTGAGGTGCTCGAGCTCGGCGGCGAGGCGGTCGTAGGCCTCCTGAGTGAGGAACGTGGTGTCGTTCGACACGGCTCTATCCCTTCGTAGCAGGATGTGAAAGACGCCCCGGCACCGGCCGGGGCGTCAGAGGTTCTGGTGCGTCAGCCTACGACACGCGGCAGGAGTTCACCAAACCGGTCGTGGCCTCGGCGACGGTCGGCACGGTCTCCCTGTGCTGCTGCGCGTGCCGCTCGGCCGCCGGGTACGCGAACACCTTCCAGCCCACCACGCCGAAGTCCTCGTCGAGCGCCTCGAGCACGCACACGACGTCGCGGCCCGGGGGAGCGGTGAACTGGAACGACACGTCGACGGCGTGCTCGCCGGTCACCTCGAAGCCGAGGCCGTCCACGCTCACGTCGTCGATGGTCGAGGCCACCGTGGTCCACACGAGCCAGCCGACGGCCGCCGCCGCGAGCGCGCCCACGATCAGCCGGCCCGCCCTGCGGCCGCCGCGCGTGCGGCCGTATCGCTCGTCGAGCTGGGCCTTGGTGGTCACGGGGATCTCCGGGGGAGGGGGAACGTAGGCTGGTACTCCAGGCTACGTCGGGAAGATGAGGACAGAATGCACGGACTCGGCTGGATCGTCGCGCAGGCGGTCACGCCCACCCCGACCCCCACGGTCGACCCGGACCTCGTCACGCCCGGTCCGCTCGGCTTCGGCGTCGTCGCGCTGCTCGTCCTCGCCGTCGTGCTGCTCGTGCTCGACATGCTGCGCCGCGTGCGCCGGGTGCGCTATCGCGAAGAGGCGAACGAGGCGCTCGACGCCGAGGAGGCCGCCGCCCGGGGCGAGTCGTCCGAGGACGACGCCGCGCGCTGAGCCGCGTCACGCCGGGGCTCCCCGTCAGGCCGGGCCGTTGAACGGCGGGTTGATCGCCAGCAGCAGCGCCGCGGTCCAGTGGCACAGGAACGCCAGCACGGTGCACACGTGGAAGATCTCGTGGAAGCCGAAGTGCTTCGGAGACGGGTTGGGCCGCTTCATCGCGTACACGACGGCGCCCACGGTGTAGAGCAGGCCGCCCACGATCACGAGGATGACCATGGCCAGGTTCGCCTCGAACAGCTGCGGCATGTACATCACGGCCGCCCAGCCGAGCGCGAGGTACAGCGCCACGTAGAGCCAGCGCGGGGCCCCGATCCACAGCACCCGGAACAGGATGCCCACGAGCGCGCCGATCCAGACGACGACGAGCAGGATCGTGCCCTGCGGGAACGGCAGCGCCAGCAGCGCAATCGGCGTGTACGTGCCGGCGATGAGCAGCAGGATGTTCGCGTGGTCGATCCGCTTCAGCACGGCCTTGACCGTCGGGCTCCAGTCGAAGCGGTGGTACATCGCCGAGTTGCCGAACAGGAGCAGCGACGACGCCATGAAGACGGCCGACGCCCACTTGGCCGTCGCGCCCTGCGCCAGGCTGATGAGCACGACGCCCGTCACGAGCGCGACGGGGAAGGTCGCCGCGTGGATCCAGCCGCGCCAGCTGGGCTTGATGTCGACCACCGCATCGACGGCGGAGGCCTCGAGGAGGGGCAGCTGCGGGACCTCGGAGGCGCGATCACGACGGCTCATGATCCCGAGACTACGCGGCGGCACATGCCGCGCGGCGCACGCGCGGGCGATCCCCAGGCGATCCCTGCATCGCACCTGACTAGGGTGGATCCGTGAACAGCGGACGTTCGGGGCAGGGCCTGGGGCCCCTCTACCGCCTCTACACCGCGCGGCTGCGGCGCGAGATCGACCCGGCGGCCGTGCCGCATCACGTCGCGATGATGATCGACGGCAACCGGCGCTGGGCACGCCAGCTCGGCCTGCGCACGGCGGCGGACGGCCATCGCGCGGGGGCGCGCAAGATGGTCGAGTTCCTGGAGTGGTGCGACGAGCTCGGCGTGGGCGTCGTCACCCTCTACCTGCTCTCGAACGACAACGTGCGCAAGCGCGACGCCGCCGAGCTGAGCGACCTGATCGAGATCATCGAGGGCCTCGCGCACCGGCTCGCGGGGCGCGGCGACTGGCGGGTGCAGCACGTGGGCCGCGACGGCGACCTGCCCGACTCGCTCGTCATGGCGCTGCGCGACGCCGAGGCGCGCACCGCGTCCAACACCGGGCTGCACGTCAACCTCGCCGTCGGCTACGGCGGGCGCGCCGAGATCGTCGACGCGGTGCGGAAGATCATCCAGAAGCACGACGAGCGCGGCGGCTCCCTCGAGGAGCTCGCTGCGAGTCTCACGCCCGAGGTGATCGGGGAGCACCTGTACACGGGCGGCCAGCCGGATCCCGACCTCGTCATCCGCACGAGCGGCGAGCAGCGCCTCAGCGACTTCCTCGTGTGGCAGAGCGCACACAGCGAGTTCTACTTCGTGGAGGCGCTGGGCCCCGACCTGAGGCACATCGACTTCCTGCGCGCCATCCGCGACTACGCCAGCCGCGAGCGCCGCTTCGGCGGCTGACGCGCGATCCACCCCCGCGGCGCCGCTCTGTCATGATGAGCGTGTGAGCAGCATCTCGGAGTATCGCGCGACCTTCACGGGCGAGCCCGGCTACCTGAACTTCGCGGCCTTCGGGCCGCTGTCGCGCACCGTTCGCGACGAGGTCGTCGCCGACGTCGGGATGCTCGGCACCGGCAGGGCCTCGAGCATCGATCACGTCGCCGGACGGGTGCGGGAGGCGCGCGAGGCGGTCGCCGGGCTGCTGGGCGTACCGGCTGACGAGGTCACCCTGCAGCCGTCGACGAGCCACGGCCTGGCGCAGGCCGTGCACGGCCTGGAGGGCGGCGTGCTGGCCTCGGCCGCCGAGTTCCCCACCATCCCCACGCTCCTCGTCCGCGCCGCCGAGGCGTTCGGGCGGATCACGCCGCAGTGGATGGCCCCGCCGTCCGGGTTCGTCACGCCCGAGGCGGTGGCCGAGGCGCTCGACGACGACACGCGCGCGCTCGTGGTCAGCTCGGTCGACTCGCGCACGGGCTTCCGCGCCGACCTGCGCGGGCTGCGCGAGGTGCTCGGCGACGACCGGCTCCTGCTCGTCGACGACACGCAGGGCTTCGGCGTGATCGACGCCGACTACGCCGCGGCCGACGTCGTGTGCGGGCACGGCTACAAGTGGCTGCGCGCCGGACGCGGCACGGGTTTCGCGTGGTTCGGGCCGCGGGCGCGAGGCGATCCGGCCCGTGCTGTCCGGCCACGTCGCCACCGCGACGGGCATCACCTTCGACGACGTTCCCGCCCCGCACCCCACGGCGCAGGCGTACCGGCTCTCCGAGCCCGACTGGCTGGCCGCGAGCCGCCTCGCCGTCGCCGCGAGCGAGGTCGCGGCGGTGGGCGTCGCCGCGATCCAGGACGAGCTCGCCGCGCTCACAGCGCGCGTGATCGCGCTCGCCGACACCCACGACATCCGCGTCGTCACGCCGCGCGAGCCGGAGCGGCGCGCCGGGTTCGTCGCCCTCGCGCCGCGCCAGGAGGACGTGGCGCCCATGGCGGCCGCGCTCGCCAACAGCGGCGTCACGGTGACCTCCCGCAGCAACCTCATCCGGGTCGCCCCGCACGTGGGCACCGACGACGAGACGCTCGGCATGCTCGCGGACGCGCTCGCCGCCGCGCCGCGCGTCTCGTCGTAGCAGCGGGGCGCCCGCGTTCCCCGGAATTCACGAACACGTAATCCGCCACGCCCGGCGCGTCGTGCCACGGGACCGGCGCGCGGTCGTACGTTCGTGGCATCGGGCAAGGTGTCCGATCGAGTCGGCCATACGGACCTCGACTCGTGGCCAACGGTCGACTCGCAGTGAGCCGGGCAGAGCCCGGGGCGGGGAGTGGGTTGTGACCACTGGCAACACGGTGCAGCGTCGGCAGCGTTCCGCTCGCGAGACGGTGCACGCGCAGGATCGGGATCAGGATCTGCGAACCTACGTGCTCGACACGTCGGTCCTCCTGAGCGATCCGCGCGCACTCTTCCGATTCGCAGAGCACTCCGTCGTCATCCCGGTCGTGGTGGTGGGCGAGCTCGAGGCCAAGCGCCACGACCCCGAGCTCGGCTACTTCGCCCGGCAGGCGCTGCGTCACCTCGACGACCTGCGCATCGAGCACGGGCGCCTCGACTTCCCCGTGCCCGTGGGCGAGGGCGGAACGCTCCGAGTCGAGCTCAACAACACCGACCAGTCGGTGCTGCCCAGCGGCATCCGGCTCAGCGACAACGACAGCCGCATCCTGGCCGTGGCGATGCACCTGCTGCAGGACGGGCAGTCCGTGACCGTCGTCTCCAAGGACCTGCCGATGCGCGTGAAGGCCGCCTCCCTCGGCCTGGCCGCCGAGGAGTACCTGGCCGAGCAGGCCGTGGACTCGGGTTGGACGGGCCTGGCCACCCTCGCGCTCTCGGGCGACGAGATGGCCGACCTGTACGAGACGGAGGTCGGCACGCACGACGACGTCGTGGGCATCCCCGTCAACACGGGCCTCGTCATCCAGTCGGAGCGCGGCTCGGCCCTCGGGCGGGTCACGGGCGACGGCTCGTACCGCCTCGTGCGCGGCGACAGCGACGTGTTCGGCCTGCACGGCCGCTCGGCCGAGCAGCGGATCGCGATCGACCTGCTCACCGACCCGGATGTGGGGATCGTCTCGCTGGGCGGCAAGGCGGGCACGGGCAAGTCGGCGCTCGCGCTGTGCGCGGGCCTAGAGGCGGTGCTCGAGCAGCAGCAGCAGAAGAAGATCATCGTGTTCCGGCCGCTGTTCGCCGTCGGCGGGCAGGAGCTCGGCTACCTGCCCGGCGACCAGGCCGAGAAGATGAACCCGTGGGGTCAGGCGGTGTTCGACACGCTCGGCTCGGTGGTGTCGCAGAACGTGCTGGACGAGGTGGTGGAGCGCGGCCTGCTCGAGGTGATGCCGCTCACCCACATCCGCGGCCGCTCGCTGCACGACGCGTTCGTGATCGTCGACGAGGCGCAGTCCCTCGAGCGCAACGTGCTGCTCACGGTGCTCAGCCGCATCGGCCAGAACTCGAAGGTGGTGCTGACGCACGACGTGCAGCAGCGCGACAACCTGCGCGTCGGCCGCCACGACGGCATCGCCAGCGTGATCGAGACGCTCAAGGGACACGGCCTGTTCGCCCACATCACGCTGACGCGCTCGGAGCGCTCGGCCATCGCGGCGCTCGTGACCGACCTCCTGGAGGTCGGCGAGCTCGCCTGATCCGTATCCGGACGAGGCTCCGGTTCCCGCGCGACGCGCCGGAGCCGGAGCCTCGCCGTATGCGCGGCGGGGCCCGCGCGCCCGCTAAAGTTGTGAATTGCCCGAGAGCCGTCAGGCGCGGGCGTCGTGCAGCCATCCGCTGCGCTGTCAATGACGACAGAAAGGGCATCGCATGGGTTCCGTGATCCTGCTGCTCGTCGGCCTCGCGATCTTCGCGGCCGGCTACCTCATCTACTCGAAGTACCTCGGCAACCGGGTGCTGCGCCTCGACCCGGCGTTCCGCACCCCCGCGCACGAGAAGAACGACGGCGTGGACCACGTGCCCACGAACAAGTTCGTGCTGTGGGGCCACCACTTCACCTCGGTCGCCGGCGCCGCGCCCATCGTCGGGCCCGCCGTCGCGGTGATCTGGGGCTGGCTGCCCGCCTTCCTCTGGGTCACGATCGGCACGGTGTTCTTCGCCGGCATGCACGACCTCGGCGCGCTGTGGGCCTCCGAGCGCAACAAGGGCCGCTCCATCGGCGCGCTCGCCGCCCGCTACATCGGCCGCCGCGGCTCGTATGTGTTCCTGCTCGTCATCGCGCTGCTGCTGCTCATGGTCATCGCGGCGTTCGCCGTCGTGATCACGAACCTGCTCATCGGCAGCCCGACCACCGTCATCCCGGCGTGGGGCGCGATCGTCGTCGCGCTGCTCGTCGGCATCGCCGTGTACAGGCTGCGCTGGAACCTCGGCGTCGTCACGATCGTCGGCGTCGTCGCGCTGTACGCGCTGATCGTCGTGGGCGACCGCTTCCCGGTGGTGCTGCCCGATCCGATCCTCGGGATGAGCCCCGGCACGTTCTGGATCGTCGCGCTGTTCCTGTACGCGGGCATCGCGTCGCTGCTGCCGGTGTGGCTGCTGCTGCAGCCGCGCGACTACATCAACGGCGTGCAGCTGTTCATCGGCCTGGCGATCCTGTTCGTCGGCGCGCTCTCGGCCGGCCTGTTCTTCGGCAACGACTTCGTCGCGCCCGCCATCAACACGGCCGTCCCGGAGGGCACGCCCGACATCTGGCCGCTGCTGTTCGTCACGATCGCGTGCGGCGCCATCAGCGGCTTCCACGGCGCGGTCGCCAGCGGCACGACGTCGAAGCAGCTCGACAAGGAGCCCGACGCCCGCTTCGTGGGCTACTTCGGTGCTGTGGGAGAGGGCATGCTCGCGCTCGGCGCGATCATCGCCGCCACCGCCGGCATCCAGAGTGCCGCCCGCTGGGAGGAGATCTACTCGGCCTTCAACCAGGGCGGCATGGCCGCGTTCGTCGAGGGCGGCGGGAACATCGTCGAGCTCGGGCTGGGCCTTCCCGCCTCGCTGGCGGCGACCGTGCTGGCGACGATGGGCGTGCTGTTCGCCGCGACCACCATGGACACCGGCGTGCGCCTGCTGCGCTTCGTGTTCCAGGAGGCCGGCGAGATCGTCGGCATCAAGCTCAACACGCTCGTCGGCACCGTGCTCGTGCTCGTCGTGAGCATGGGGTTGGTGTTCAGCCAGGGCGTCGACGGGTCCGGCGGCCTCACGATCTGGCCGCTGTTCGGCACGACCAACCAGCTGCTGGCCTCGCTGACGCTGATCATCGTGTCGATCATGCTCATCCGCAAGCGCCGAAACGTGCTCGTCACGCTCATCCCGCTCGCGTTCGTCTTCGTCGCGGCGTTCTGGGCGGCGATCGTGCAGGTGGGCACGTTCTGGAACGGCGGCGTCGACACCAACTGGCTGCTGCTGATCGTCGACCTCATCATCATCGTCGCCGCCGTCTGGGTCGCGGTCGAAGGCATCGCGGCCATGCGCCGCGCGGCGAGCGAGGAACCCGAGACGGAGGACGCCGACCTCGCGGATCACCTGACCGGGACCATTCCCACGGCCCGGTGACGTCGTGTCTTCGTCGCGCTGGGCCGCATTCGCGAGGGGGCTGAACGAGTTCTATCAGGGCCCGTACCGCCGCACCTTCGCCCGCGCCCAGCGCGACGAGGACGACCATTTCATGCTCGTCGTGCTCGCCGAGTCGCTCGGCGTGCCCGATCCCGCCGCCTACTACTCGGCCGAGCTGCTGCCCGCCGTCTACGAGGACTTCCACGCGTGGCACCGCCGCGCGGGGATCCCCCGCAGCCCCCTGGACCACATCTCATGCTGCTGAACGACATCGCCGCGCGCCGCGCCGTCTTCGTGGGCGGCAAGGGCGGCGTCGGCAAGACGTCGCTCACCTCGGCGATCGCCCTCGCCCGCGCCCGGGCGGGATCGCGCGTGCTCGTCGTCTCGACCGACCCCGCGCACAACCTCGGCCACCTGTGGGAGAGGGCGGTCGGCGACGACGTCATCGGCCTGTGGTCGGAGGGGTCGGGCCGGGTCGACGGCGTGGAGATCGATCCCGCGCGCACGGTGGACCGTCACCTCGCCGCGGTGTCCGACACGATGCTGCGGCTGCTGCCCGAGCGCCTGCACCGGCCCGCGCGCGAGCATCTCGAGTCGGCGCGGCACGCACCCGGCACGCACGAGTCGGCCGTGCTCGACCGCGTGGCCGAGACGCTCGAGACGGGGCTCGACGCCTACGACCTCGTGCTGTTCGACACCGCGCCGTCGGGCCACACGCTGCACCTGCTCGCCATGCCCGAGCGGATGACGGACTGGACGGAGAGGCTGCTCGCGAACCGCGACCGCTCCGAGCGCTACGCCGTGGCCTACGGCGCGCTGGGCGGCACGAAGGACACCGCGGACCGCGACGCGGAGCTGCGGCGCGTGCTGCTGCGGCGCAGGGAGCGCTTCGCCCTCATGCGCGAGGTGCTCGCCGACGCGGGGCGCTCCGGCTTCGTGCTCGTCTTCGTGCCCGAGCCGATGCCGATCGCCGAGAGCCGGGAGGTCGCGGCGGAGCTGGCGCGGCTGGGCGTCGGGCTCATCGGCGCGGTGGCGAATCGCCTGTCGCCGACCGACGCGATGCCGGCCCGACGCACCCGCGAGGAGGAGCTTCTGTCGCAGCTCGACCTCGGGGCGCCGCTCACCCGCGTGCCGCTGGTCGACGACCTCGTCGGGCTCCCGGCCCTGACGCAGCTCGCCGACGCCCTGGGGTGAGCGTCGCCCTCAGAGCCCGGTGAACCGCGCCGCGAAGGCGAGCTGGTCGGCGAACTCGAGCACCTGGGCGTCGCGCGGCTTGCCCATGCCGTGGCCGGCTCGCGTGTCGACGGAGAGCAGGATCGGCGCATCCCCGCCCTGCGCGTGCTGCAGCGCCGCGGCGAACTGGAACGAGTGGCCGGGCACCACGCGGTCGTCGTGGTCGCCGGTCGTGATGAGGGTCGGGGGATAGGACCGCCCCTCGACGACGTTGTGCAGCGGCGAGTACGCGCGCAGGTAGGCGAACGCCTCGGGGTCGTCCGGGTCGCCGTAGTCGCTCGTCCACGCCCAGCCGATCGTGAAGCGGTGGAAGCGCAGCATGTCGAGCACGCCGACTCCCGGCAGCACGGCGGCCCACAGATCGGGCCGCTGAGTGAGCGCCGCGGCGGCGAGCAGCCCGCCGTTCGAGCGGCCGTGCAGGGCGAGCTGCCGCGGCGTCGTGAGGCCGTCGGCGATGATCCGCTCCGCGACGGCGAACAGGTCGTCGAAGACGTTCTGCTTGCGCTCCTTCGTGCCGGCCTTGTGCCAGTCCGATCCGAACTCGCCGCCGCCGCGCAGGTTCGGCACGACGAGCGTGCCGCCCGCCTGCACCCAGGCGGCGAAGATCGCGCGGTAGGCGGGGTTCATGGGGATGTTGAACCCGCCGTAGCCCCACATGAGGGTCGGGCGCGGGCCGTCGGGAGTGCCCTCGGGCGCGACGAGGAACGCGGGCACGACCGTGCCGTCCTTGCTCGTCGCCGCGATCCGCGTCGTCGTCGCGCGGACGGCGCCGGCGGCCGGATCGGGCAGCATGCGGTGCGAGACGACGCGCGCCCCGTCCACGACGATCTCGTGGCGCGTGCCCGGATCCACGAATCCCTGCGTCTTCACGAACACCGTGTCGGTGGACGAGACGGCGTCGGAGCCCTCGACCGAGACGCCGGCACCGATCGGCAGGTCCTCGCCGAGGGCGCCGTCGAAGGTCGCCAGCTGCATGCGGTGCTGAGCGTCGTGCGAGTAGGTGAGCACGAGCCCGCCGGCCGTCAGCGCGGCGTCGAGCAGCACGTCCTCGGCGTGCTGCGGCACGACCTCGCGCAGGGTCGCGGCGGGATCGGCCGCGGCGAGGTCGAACGCGACGAGCCGGTAGCGCGGGGCGTCGGCGTCGGTGACGACGTAGAGCACGTCGTCGCGCACGCCCACCGCGTTCCACTCGCGCTCGTGTCCGGTGGCCAGCGGGCGCAGGGCCGACATCGGCTCGTCGTGGCGGCGCACCGCGAGGTCGTTGCCGCTGGACGATCCGGTGTCGGTCGAGAACACGAACCACTCGTCGTCGCGCGGCCACTGGCGCCCGAACGTGCGCGGCTCCTCGGGGCGCGTGAACAGCAGCTCGTCCTCGGACACGGGCGTGCCGATCCGGTGGAGCATGAGCCGGCCGGCGCCCATCTCGTCGACGAGCGGGTCGTCGCTCGGGGCGTCGTACGCCCAGTACGTGAACGAGCGGCCGTCCGGCTGCCACAGCGGCAGGTTCCACTTCGTCCAGGGGATCTCGTCGTCGAGGTCCTCGCCCGTGGCGACGTCGCGCACGCGGATGGTGCGCCAGTCGCTGCCGCCGTCGGCGAGGCCGTACGCGAGGAGCGATCCGTCGGGGCTGGGAGAGCTGGCCGTCACGGCCACGGTGCCGTCGCGCGAGAGCTCGTTCGGGTCGAGCAGCACGCGCGCGCCCTCGAGCCCGTCCGCGTCGTCGGCCACGACGAGCACGTCCTGGTTGCGGCCGTCGCCGTGCCACGCGAACAGCCGGCCACCGCGCTGCCGCGGCACGCCGCGCGTCGGCTGCGACAGCAGCGCGCTCAGTCGCTCGCGGAAGGCCTCGCGCGCGGGCAGGGCGGCGAGGATCGGCTCGGCGAAGGCGTTCTGCGCCTCGATGAAGGCGCGCGTCTCGTCGCTGTCGGCGTCCTCGAGCCAGCGGTACGGCGCCGCGATCCGCTCCACGGATCCGTCGGGAAGGGGGAACTCGTCGATGGCGTCGTCGCGACGGACCTCGGGATAGCGCATCCCTTCACCCTATTGCGGGCGAGCGGCGCGACCGTGCGCCCGCCGCTCCGCAACGACGAGGGGGCGGCGAGCCGAAGCCCGCCGCCCCTTCGTGGATCCGGATCAGCCCGGGTGGGTCATCGAGAGCAGGTCGAGGCGCTCGTCCAGCTCGGCCTCGCTGATCTCGCCGCGCTCCACGTAGCCGAGGTCGATCACGGCCTCACGCACCGTGATGCCCTTCGCGACGGCGTGCTTGGCGATCTTCGCGGCGGCCTCGTAGCCGATCACCTTGTTCAGCGGCGTGACGATCGACGGGCTCATGCCCGCCAGCGCCGTGACGCGCTCGAGGTTGGCCTTCAGGCCCACGATCGTCTTGTCGGCCAGCACGCGCATGGCGTTGGAGAGGAGGCGGATCGACTCCAGCAGCGCGGTGCCCATGACGGGGATCGCGACGTTGAGCTCGAACGAGCCCGAGGCGCCGGCCCACGCGACGGTGGCGTCGTTGCCGATGACGCGCGCGCACACCATGAGCGTCGCCTCCGGCACGACGGGGTTGACCTTGCCGGGCATGATCGACGAGCCCGGCTGCAGGTCGGGCAGGTGCAGCTCGCCGAGGCCCGTGTTCGGGCCCGAGCCCATCCAGCGCAGGTCGTTGTTGATCTTCGTGAGCGAGACGGCGATCGTGCGCAGGGCGCCGGACGCCTCGACGAGACCGTCGCGGTTCGCCTGGGCCTCGAAGTGGTCCTGCGCCTCGGTGATGGGCAGGCCCGTCTCGGCCACGAGCAGCTCGATGACCTTCTGCGGGAAGCCCAGCGGCGTGTTGATGCCCGTGCCGACGGCCGTGCCGCCGAGCGGCACCTCGGCGACGCGCGGCAGGGCGGCCTGGATGCGCTCGATGCCGAGGCGCATCTGGCGGGCGTAGCCGCCGAACTCCTGGCCGAGCGTGACGGGCGTGGCGTCCATGAGGTGGGTGCGGCCCGACTTGACGACCGACTTCCACTCCTCGGCCTTGCGCTCGAGGGCCGCCGCGAGATGCTCAAGCGCCGGGACGAGGTCGGAGGTGAGCGCCTCGGTCACGGCGACGTGCACCGAGGTGGGGAAGACGTCGTTGGAGGACTGCGAGGCGTTGACGTGGTCGTTGGGGTGCACGTCGCGCCCCAGGTGCTGGGTCGCCAGCGTCGAGAGCACCTCGTTCATGTTCATGTTCGACGAGGTGCCCGACCCGGTCTGGTACGTGTCGACGGGGAACTCCGCGTCGTGCGCGCCGGTGACGACCTGGTCGGCCGCCCACGCGATCGCGTCGGCGATCTCGCCGTCGAGCGTGCCGAGCTCCTTGTTCGCGAGCGCCGCCGCCTTCTTGATCCGGGCGAGCGCGGCGATCTGGCGGGACTCGAGGCCCGTGCCCGAGATCGGGAAGTTCTCGACCGCGCGCTGGGTCTGGGCGCGGTACAGCGCGTTCTTCGGAACGCGCACCTCGCCCATGGTGTCGTGTTCGATCCGGTACTCGGTCTCGGTCACTTCTTCCTCCGTCAGGATCAGGCCGCGGACGCGGCACCCAGGACGACGTCGGGCACGACCGTGCCCTCCGCCAGGCGGTAGTTGGCGCCGACGACGCCGAGGCGGCCCTCGGCGACGGCGTCGCTGATGAGCTCGGACGACTGCAGGATGGCCGTCACGGTCTGGCGCAGATGGCGGCGGCCTACCCGCTCGGCGTCGACGGTCTCGTACGTGACGCCCTCGGCGGCGCCGGCGTGCAGCTCGGCGCGCACGGCGGGCACGATCGGCGAGATGGTGCGCCAGATGTGCGGCGGCAGCGGCGGCTGGGCCACGTCGAAGCTGTCGATCGCGGCGCGCACGGCGCCGCACGCGTCGTGCCCGAGCACGACGATGAGCGGCACCTTCAGCACCTCGACGGCGTACTCGAGCGATCCCATGATCGACTCGCCCGTGACCTGGCCGGCGTTGCGCACGACGAAGAGGTCGCCGAGGCCCATGTCGAAGATGATCTCCGCGGCCAGCCGCGAGTCGGAGCAGCCGAACAGGGCCGCCCGAGGGGTCTGCGCGGCCGAGACCTCGGCGCGTCGCGCGACGTCCTGGTGGGGGTGGGCGGGCGTGCCGGCGACGAAGCGGGCGTTGCCCGCCATCATGTCGTCCCACGCCCGTGCCGGCGTGATCGGATCGGTCATCGTGCTCCTTCCTGCAGCGCGCGCACCTGATCGCCGACCAGCTCCGCGAGCTCGGCGGCGTACTCGGCCGGCGCCGACCCGTACAGCAGCACGTGGTCGGCTCCGGCCTGTGTGCCGAGCGCGTAGGAGATGTTCCGGTTGCGGTCGGGGCGCGAGATCTCGTACTCCTGCCACTCGACGCCGTCGATCGCGACGGTCCCCGACGGGGCCGTGCCGCCCAGCTGCTGCGCGGCCCACGTCTCGTCGGCGTCGAAGCCCTGCGCGAGGTTGAGGAAGTTCTCGTCGTCCGGGGTGACGTAGACGACCTCCCAGACGGCGGGGGCGTCGGGCGTCACGTCGGCCGCGTTGACGCCCCAGGACTCCGGCACCGCGGGCGCGACGACCTCGCGCTGATACGACTCCGAGACCCGCTGGGCGACCGCGGCCACGTCGATGGCCGGCCGCTCGGGCGGCGTGCCGCGCGGCACCGCGAGGAAGATCACGGCGACGACGGCGATGCTCACGACGAGCGCGATGACGAGGTTCGTGAACGTCTGGCTCTGGCGGTACGCGGCGGAGCGGGCGGCCTTCTGCGCCGCGATGTCCTCGGCGGACTGCTCCGGGAGCGTGGCCATCAGTCGCCCTCGTCCGCGCTCGGACGCGCGGCGTCGAGGCGGCTCTTCGCGCCGCGGAGCCACTCCTCGCAGCGCGCCGCGAGCGCCTCGCCGCGCTCCCAGAGCGCCAGCGAGTGCTCGAGCGTCGGGGAGCCCTGCTCGAGCTCGGCCACCACGCGCACCAGCTCGTCGCGCGCCTGTTCGAACGAGAGCTCCGCCACGTCGGCGGGGGCGGGCTGATCGGTCATCGCATCCATCCTATTCGGCGGGGCCCGTGGCCGCCGGGCACTCGTCGACCGGGCCCTCGCTCACCGCGGCGATCGAGCCGCTCTCGAGCGTGACGACGAGCCGCGTGCCGGCGGGCGCCTGCGCCGCGTCCCGCACGATCACGCCGCCGTCCGCGTGCGCGATGGCGTAGCCGCGGGCGAGGGTGGCGGCGGGGGAGAGCGCCCGCAGCGAGGCGCGAAGCTCGGCCGTGCGGGCCTCGGCGGTGCGGATGCCGCGGGCGACGAGATCGCGGCCGCGCGCGGCGAGCAGGAAGACCTCGTGCGAGCGGTCGCGCACCATCCGCTCGGGATCGCGCAGGGCGGGGCGCGAGCGCAGCTGCTCGAGTTGGGCGATGTCGTGCTGCACGCGCTGCGTCAGCCGCATCCGGGCGCGGGAGCGCAGCTGGCCGACGAGCGCGCGCTGCTCGCCCACGTCTGGCACCACGCGCTTGGCGGCGTCGGTGGGCGTGGAGGCGCGCAGGTCGGCCACGTCGTCGAGCAGCGGGCGGTCGTTCTCGTGACCGATCGCGCTGACGACGGGCGTGCGCGCCGCCGCGACCGCGCGCAGCAGGCGCTCGTCGCTGAAGCCGAGCAGGGTCTGCGGATCGCCGCCGCCGCGGGCGATCACGATGACGTCGACGTCCGGGTCGTCGTCGAGCCGCTTCAGCGCGGCCAGCGTCTCCGGCACGCAGCGGTCGCCCTGCACCGCGGCGTACTCGGTGCGGAAGCGCACCTCCGGCCAGCGCAGCTCGGCGTTGCGGTGCACGTCCTTCTCGGCGTCGCTGCGCTCGCCCGTGATGAGGCCGATGCAGTGCGGCAGGAACGGCAGCGGCTTCTTGCGGTCCTGGTCGAACAGTCCCTCGGCGCGCAGCTGCGCGCGCAGCCGCTCCAGCCGCTCGAGCTGCTCGCCGAGCCCCACGTGCCTCATGGCCGTCACCTGGAACGAGAAGTCGCCGGCGCGCACGAAGTAGTCGGCCTTCACACAGGCGACCACGTGGTCGCCGATCTTCAGGTCCGCGGGGATCCGCCCGCGCACGCTCGACCAGATGCGGATCGAGATCTGCGCGTCCGACTGCACGTCCTTCAGGCGCGCGAAGACGTTGCCCGCCCGCACGTTCCACGACGTGATCTCGCCCTCGACCCACACGGAGCCCCAGCGCTCGATGAAGCCGCGGATCGTCTGGTTCAGCCGGGCGACCGAGGTGGGCGCCTCGGGGGAGGAATCGCGTGGCGAGACGCTGTCGGGCGGGGGCGCCTGACCCGGCACCGGGTCGGCCTGGAAGGTGGTCACGCGGCTGCCTTCCTGACGTCGTGGACTCGGCCGATGCTCATGTGGCGACCGTAGACTGGGCGGGTGAGCACCACCGCCATCTCGCTTCCCATGCCGCGCATTCCGGCACGTCGTGAGCGCCTCCAGGATAACGGGGTGCAGGGACACAAGCGCGTGCTCCTGGCCGCGCCCCGCGGCTACTGTGCCGGCGTCGACCGCGCGGTGATCACCGTGGAGAAGGCGCTGGAGCGCTACGGCGCCCCCGTGTACGTGCGCAAGCAGATCGTCCACAACATCCACGTGGTGCGCGAGCTCGAGGACAAGGGCGCGATCTTCGTCGAGGAGGTCGACGAGGTGCCCGAGGGCGCGCACGTCGTCTTCAGCGCGCACGGCGTCTCGCCCGCCGTGGTGAACGCGGCCGCCGACCGCGGGCTGCAGGCGATCGATGCCTCGTGCCCGCTCGTGACGAAGGTGCACCGCGAGGCCAAGCGCTTCGCGCGCGACGACTACCAGATCCTGCTCGTCGGCCACGAGGGCCACGAGGAGGTCGAGGGCACGGCGGGGGAGGTCCCCGAGCACGTCACCGTCGTGAACAACCCGGACGAGGCCGACACCGTCGAGGTCGCCGACCCGTCGAAGCTCGTGTGGCTCTCGCAGACGACGCTGTCGGTCGACGAGACCATGGAGACCGTGCGCCGCCTGCGCGCGCGGTTCCCTCAGCTGCAGGATCCGCCGTCGGACGACATCTGCTACGCCACGCAGAACCGCCAGGTGGCGATCAAGAAGGTCGCGAAGGACGCCGATCTCGTGATCGTCGTCGGATCGGCGAACTCCTCGAACAGCGTGCGCCTGGTCGAGGTGGCGCTCGAGTACGGCGCGAAGGCCGCCTACCGCGTCGACTACGCCGACGAGGTCAAGCAGGAGTGGCTCGAGGGCGTCGAGACCGTGGGCGTGACCAGCGGCGCCTCGGTGCCCGAGGTGCTCGTGCAGGAACTGCTGCGGGATCTCGCGCACGCCGGCTTCGCCGACGTCGAAGAGGTGAAGACGGCCGAGGAGGACCTCATCTTCTCGCTGCCCAAGGAGCTCCGCGGCGACGGACAGCCTCGCGGCGGACGGGTCGGGGCCTCGGCGTGAGCGACGCGCTGCCCCCTCGCCCGCACGGCGACGAGCAGCCGACGCCGCCGCGCCCGCAGTTCGGTGAGCTCGCCACCCCCGAGGAGCAGCGCCGGCGCATGCAGGCGAACCCGCTTCCCGTGCCGCCGCCCGCACCCGAGCCGCAGGCGGCTCGCGTCCCGGTCGCCGGTGCGCGCCCCCGCAACGGGCGCATGGCCGATCGCATCATCACGGTGGGGCTGCTCGTGTACGGCCTCGTCAACACGGTCGTCTCGATCCCGCAGATGACCGACTACGCGACGTACGCCGAGACGCTGCTGTCGCTCATGGGCGTCGACGCGACGCTGTCCGACCCCGCCGGTGCGCGGGGCTGGGGCCTGGCCGCCGCCCTCGTGATGGGCCTCGGGTGGCTCCTCACCGCCGTGCTCTCGTACCTCCGCCTGCGCGCGGGACGGCTCGCGTTCTGGATCCCGATCGTCGGGGCGATCGTGTTCCTCGGCATCTCGGGCGGGCTGCTCACGGTGCCCCTGCTGAACGATCCCGCCGTGCTCGACGCGCTCCTGAGCGCCGGCGCCCCGTAACGGCGGCCCGCACAGAACGAAGCGCCCGGTGCCGTGTGGGACCGGGCGCTTCGTCGATGCGGCTCAGCCCTTGCTGTGGCCGGCCGATCCGAGCTGCTGCGCGGCCTCGACGACGCGGGCGGCCATCGCCGTCTCGGCGACCTTGCCCCACGCGCGCGGGTCGTACTGCTTCTTGTTGCCGACCTCGCCGTCGACCTTCAGCACGCCCTCGTAGTTCGAGAGCATGTAGCCGGCGACCGCGCGGGTGAACGCGTACTGCGTGTCGGTGTCGATGTTCATCTTGATCACGCCGTTGGCGACCGCCGTGGCGATCTCCTCGGCGCTCGATCCGCTGCCGCCGTGGAAGACGAGGTCCAGCGGCTTGGGGCCGGTGCCGAACTTCGCTGCGATGCCCTCCTGGATCTCGCCGAGCAGCTCGGGGCGCAGCTTGACGCCGCCGGGCTTGTACACGCCGTGCACGTTGCCGAAGGTGAGGGCCGAGATGTAGCGGCCCCGCTCGCCGAGGCCGAGCGCCTCGACGGCCTTCGTCACGTCGCCCACGGTCGTGTAGAGCGCCTCGTTCGAGCCCTCGTGCACGACCCCGTCCTCCTCGCCGCCGACGACGCCGACCTCGATCTCGAGGATCGAGCCGATCGCGTGGGTGCGGGGCAGGAGGGTCTTCGCGATCTCGATGTTCTCGTCGAGCGGCACGGCCGATCCGTCCCACATGTGCGAGTTGAACAGCGGCTCGCCGCCGGCCCTGACCTGCTCCTCGCTCGCCTCGAGCACGGGCAGCAGGAAGCCGTCGAGGGCGTCCTTGGGGCAGTGGTCGGTGTGCACGGCGACCGTGATGGGGTAGTTCTTCGCGACGGTGCGCACGTACTGCGCCATCGCGATCGCGCCCGTGGCGCGGCCCTTTACGGTGTGGCCGGCGAAGTAGTCGGCCCCGCCCGTGGTGACCTGCAGGATGCCGTCGGAACCGGCCTCGGTCAGGCCCTGCAGCACGGCGTTGATGGTCTGCGAGCTCGACACGTTGATGGCGGGATAGGCGAAGCCGCCCGCCTTCGCGCGGTCGAGCATCTCTGCGTACTGGTCGGGTGTGGCGACGGGCATGTCTGGCTCCTCCGGTCGACGTCTGTCGCGTCTCACTCTACTCAGCGGCGGCCGCCCGGATACCCGGGCGAGCGGGGGCGGATCACCGGCCCGAGATGACAGGAGCGAAAGAATCGCGGATCCTTCGCGCTCCGCGGCCGTCGGATGCCGGGCGCGGCGGGGCGGCACGCCTAGGCTAGCAGCATGCAGACCGCCGACGACATGATCCCCCTCCGTCCCGATCGCAACATCGCCCTCGAGCTGGTGCGCGCCACCGAGGCGGCGGCGATCCGCTCGGTGCCGTTCATCGGCCGCGGCGACAAGGAGGCGGCCGACGGTGCGGCGGTCGACGGCATGCGCGCCTTCCTCTCGACGGTGGACTTCGACGGCGTCGTCGTGATCGGCGAGGGCGAGAAGGACAACGCGCCGATGCTCTACAACGGCGAGCACGTGGGCACCGGGAAGGGCCGGGCGTACGACATCGCGGTCGACCCGATCGACGGCACCTCGCTGACCGCCGCGGGTCGGCAGAACGCGCTCTCGGTGATCGCGCTCTCGGACCGCGGCACCATGCTCGACGCATCGAGCGTGTTCTACATGGACAAGCTCGTGACGGGTCCGGCCGGCGTGGGTGTGGTGGACATCCGCCTGCCGATCGGCGAGAACATCCGCCGCCTGGCGGAGGCGCTCGGCAAGCCGGTGGACGAGATGGTGGTCTCGGTGCTGAACCGGCCGCGGCACGACGCGCTCATCGAGGAGATCCGCGCGGCCGGCGCCGGCACGCGCCTCATGACCGACGGCGATGTGGCCGGCGGCATCAACGCGGCGCGCCACAACGCGCGCACCGACATGTGCGTGGGCATCGGCGGCAGCCCGGAGGGCATCGTGACGGCGTGCGCCATCAAGGCGCTCGGCGGGCACATCCAGGGCCGGCTGTGGCCGCGCGACGACGACGAGCGGCAGAAGGGCATCGACGCGGGCCTGAAGATGGACCACGTCTACGAGGCGGACGAGCTCGTCAGCGGCAACAACACCCTCTTCGTCGCGACGGGCGTGACCGACGGGCAGCTCGTCGCGGGCGTGCGTCGCAGCGGCGATTACGTGTACACCGAGAGCGTCGTGTTGCGCAGCCACTCGGGCACGCTGCGCCGGGTGTCGTCGGAGCACCTCGTCTCGAAGTGGCTCTGATCCGGATCCGCTGAGGGGGCCCGGATCGGGCGGGCGCCATCCGTCCGCCCGGGCACCGCCGGTCCGGCGCGCCGCCGGATCGTGATCCGGCCGTGACGGCTCTCTCACGGGAGCGCGTGGCACAATCGAGACAGGCGCTCGGGAAGGGGCATCGCTTCCGCGATGCGGGCGCCGGGAGCAACGCATATGAGCACGCAGAAGGCATCAGGACCCGTCACGGGCGCGCAGGCGGTCGTGAAGGGCGCGGTCGACCCCGCACGCCGACCGGACGTGCTGCTGCGCGTGCGGCGCGAGCCCGGCGAGGAGCTCAGCCCCTGGTGGAACATCGGCGCGTTCGTCGTGTTCTCCGTCGCCGTGGTGACGCTGCTCAGCTTCATCCCCTGATCGCGCGGCTCCCGCGCAGACGCCCGATGCCCGGCGCGCGGGTTCGGCGCGCGGGTCAGAGCCGGCCGCGCACGTCGCCCAGGTCGGCCGCGATCGTCGCCGCCTCGCGCGCGGCGTCGCCCTGCTCGTCGGAGCCCGCGTCGGTGCCGAGCAGCTCGGGCGCCGTGAGGGGACGCGGCGTGGCCTCGAGCGGGGCAGGGGCTTCGGTCTGCCCCAGTTTGGAGGCGTCGATCCCCGGGAAGCGCCGCGCCGTGACGAGCACGCGGCTCTCGAGCGAGCCGACGAGCTGGTTGTACGCCTCGACGGTGCGCTCGATGGCCCGGCGCATGCCGTTGGCGTGCGTGGCGAGCGAGCCGAGTCGTTCGTAGAGCTGGTTGCCGAGGTCGAAGAGCGTGCGCGCCTCCTGCGAGACCTCCTGCTGCGTCCACGAGTACGCCACGGTCTTGAGCACGGCCCAGAGGTTCACGGGCGAGGCGAGCGCCACGCGCTTGGCGAACGCGTGCTCCAGCAGGGTGGGGTCCTCCGAGAGGGCGGCCGAGAGCACGGCCTCGGACGGGATGAAGCAGACGACGAACTCGGGCCCGGCGTCGAGGCCTGACCAGTAGGACTTCTTCGCGAGCGCGTCGACGTGGGCGCGCACGGCCCGCACGTGCTTCTGCAGCAGCGCCTGGCGGCGCGCGAGCTCGTCGGCGCCCGCCGAGTCGGGGATCGCCGCGGCGTCGAGGAACGCGTCGAGGGGCGCCTTCGCGTCCACGGCGATCGAGGTGCCGCCGGGCAGGTGCACCACCATGTCGGGGCGACCCGCGCCGGCGTCGGAGGAGATCGAGGCCTGCACGTCGAAGTCGACGCGGTGCAGCAGCCCCGCCGACTCGACGATGCGGCGCAGCTGCGTCTCGCCCCACACCCCGCGCGAGGTCGTGGAGCGCAGCGCGCCGGCGAGCGACTCGGTCGTGACGCGCAGCTGCTCATCGGCCGCCTGCGCGGCGCGCAGCTGCTCGGCGACCTGCCCGAACTGCTCCTGCCGGGCGCTCTCCATGGCGTCGACGCGCTCCTGCATGCGCCGCAGGCTCTCCTGCACGGGTGAGAGGGCTCGCAGCACGGCGGCCTCCTGCCGCGAGCGCTCCGCGTCCTGCGCGCGCTCGGCGCGGGCGTGCTCCACGGCGTCGCGCCGCAGGTCCTCCGCGCGCTCGAGCGCGGTGCGCAGCGCCGCCAGCTCGGCGTCCCTCGCCGCGAGCGCGGCCGCCCCGCGGCCCTCAGCCTGGCCCGCCCGCGCGGCGCGCGCGAGCCACCCGACCGCGGCCCCGGCGAGCAGGGCCAGTGCCACGAGAACAACCGTCGTCGCATCCATGCGTCCCATCATGGGCGGGGCCTCCGACATCGCCGCCCGATCCGCGGCGCGCCGGGCACGCCGCGCGCGACACGCCGCAGACCGACCCCGCCCCCGGCGCGCCGCCGGGGCAGCGGCGCGCCCGCGCGCACACTGGAGCCGTGGGCGTGGACTTCTGTGCGATCGACTTCGAGACGGCCAACTCCTCGCCCGCGTCGGCCTGCCAGGTGGGCCTCGCCCGCGTGCGCGACGGCGCGGTCGTCGAGACCGCCTCGTGGCTGATCCGGCCCGTCTCGGGCCACGACGAGTTCAACGTGTGGAACACGCGCATCCACGGCATCACGGCCGATCACGTGGCGGGCGCGCTCGGCTGGCGCGAGCAGTTCCCGCAGCTGTGCGACTTCATCGGCGACGACGTGCTCGTGGCCCACAACGCCGGCTTCGACACCGGCGTGCTGCGCAAGGCCGCCTCCGTCTCGGGCGACGCGTGCCCCGAGTACCGCTACCTGTGCTCGCTGCAGGTGGCGCGCAAGGTGTACGACCTGCCGTCATACAAGCTGCCGCTCGCGGCCGAGGCCGCCGGCTTCACGGGCTTCGCCCACCACGACGCGGCCGCCGACGCGCTCGCGTGCGCGCACATCGTCCTCGACGCCGCCCGCCGCCACGCCGCCGCCGACCTCGACGACCTCGCCGCGCGCATCGGCGTCACCGTCCGCGCGATCCAGCCGATCCCCGCACCCGTCGCCTGATCCGGATCCCGGTCGATCCGCGGTCGCGGTGTCGACACGTATCCGCGAGTCCTGATCCGCGCCGCTCAGTCGCCCGACGTGCGCACGCCCTCCGCGGCGTCGGCGGCGCGCACCTGGCGCTTCACCCACGGCGCGAGCAGGAACAGCGCCGCCGCGAACACGACCGCGACGACGCCGGTCCACCCGAAGTAGGCCGTGTCGGGCACGTCCTGGGTCACCTGCACCACCTGCGCGGTGATGGCCGTGCCCGCCGCGGGAGCGAGGAACCACAGGCCCATCGCCTGTCCCCGGAAGGCGCGCGGCGCCAGCAGCGTCGTCGCGGCGAGGCCCACGGGGGAGAGGAACAGCTCGCCGAGGGTCTGGATCACGTACACGCCGATGAGCAGTAGCGCGGGCGTGCGGTCCCCGCCGGCCAGCGCGGCGCCCGCCGACAGCACGAGGAACGACACCCCGGCCAGCAGCAGGCCGATCGCGAACTTGTACGGCAGTGCGGGGCGGTCGTGCGTCCGCAGCCACAGCCACGCGAACACGGGCGAGAGGATGATGATCGACAGCGGGTTCATCGACTGGAAGAACTCCGGCTGCAGCGGGATGCCGAACACGTTCAGCTCCGTGCGCTCGGCCGCGTATGTCGTGAGGGTGGTCGCGGCCTGCTCGAAGATCATCCAGAACAGCATGGCCGCCACGAACAGCGGGATGTAGGCGAGCAGCCGCCGCCGCTCCGGCGCGGTGACCTTGGGGGAGCGGTACATCACGGCGAACGCCGCGACGGGCGCGACGAACGCCGCGTACGAGAGGGTGTCGACGAGGGTCGTCATGCCGAAGCCGCCGCTCACGAGCGAGGCGATCACGCCGAGCACCGCGAGGCCGGCGATGACCACGGCGAACAGGCGGATCACCTTCGGCCACTCGTCGCGGGCGATCGGGTTCGGCGGGGTGTCGCCCGCGCCGCCGAGCGCGCGACGGCCCCCGATGTAGAACGCCACGGCGATCGCCATGCCCACCGCCGCGACGAGGAAGCCGGCGTGGAAGCCCCACAGGCCGCGCACGAACCCCACGATGAACGGTGAGAAGAACGAGCCGATGTTGATGCCCATGTAGAAGATCGAGAACGCCGAGTCGCGGCGCTCGTCCTCGCGCTCGTAGAGCTCCCCGACCATCGACGACACGTTCGCCTTCAGCAGGCCCGTGCCGATCGCCACGAGCGCGACGCCCGCGAACGAGAACCCGGCCCCGGGGATGGCGAGCACGACGTGCCCGCTCGCGATCACGACGCCGCCGTACAGCACGGATCGCCGGGCTCCGATGATCCGATCCGCCAGCCAGCCGCCCGCGATCGTGAGCAGGTACACGCCCGTGCCGTAGATCGCCACGAGCGCCTGCCCGGTGGCGGTGTCGAGGCCCAGGCCGCCCTCGGCCATCTCGGCCGTGAGGTACAGCAGCAGGATGGCGCGCATGCCGTAATAGCTGAACCGCTCCCACAGCTCGGTGGTGAAGAGGGTGAACAGCCCCAGCGGGTGCCCGAAGAACCGGCGGTCGTCTCGCACGCGTGCCGCGGGGGTCGGATCCGCCGATCCGTCGGCGGGCGGGTACGGCGACGGCTCGGCGGTGCTCATGCCCTCGATGGTTCCACCCGTGCGTCGGATGCGCGAGGGGCTTGCGGGCCGGGCGGGCGCTCGGCGTGCCCGCAGGCGGCCGCACCTAGACTGGACTCCCGTGGCCCTCACCATCGGTATCGTCGGACTCCCCAACGTGGGCAAGTCGACGCTCTTCAACGCCCTGACCAAGAACACCGTGCTCGCGGCGAACTACCCGTTCGCGACGATCGAGCCGAACATCGGGGTGGTCGAGCTTCCCGATCGGCGCCTGGATCGCCTCGCCGAGATCTTCGGATCGCAGAAGATCCTGCCCGCTCCGGTGTCGTTCGTCGACATCGCCGGCATCGTCCGCGGTGCGAGCGAGGGCGAGGGGCTCGGCAACCAGTTCCTCGCCAACATCCGCGAGGCCGACGCGATCGCCCAGGTGGTCCGAGGCTTCAGCGACTCGGACGTCGTGCACGTCGACGGCAAGGTCGACCCCGCCAGTGACATGGAGACGATCAACACCGAGCTGATCCTCGCCGACCTGCAGACCCTCGAGAAGGCGCTGCCGCGCCTCGAGAAGGAGGTCAAGGGCAAGAAGACCGACGCCTCGGTGTTCGACGCCGCGAAGGCCGCCAAGGACGTGCTCGACTCGGGCAAGACGCTGTTCCAGGCAGGCTTCGACGTCACGCCCATCAAGGAGCTGGGCCTGCTCACGGCCAAGCCGACGCTGTTCGTCTTCAACGTGGACGAGGGCGTGCTCACCGACGCGGATCGGATGGCGGAGCTGGCCGCGCTCGTCGCGCCGGCGAAGGCCGTGTTCCTCGACGCCAAGGTGGAGTCGGAGCTCATCGACCTCGACGCCGAGGAGGCCCTCGAGCTGCTGCAGTCGCTCGGCCAGGAGGAGTCGGGCCTCGACCAGCTCGCCCGCGTCGGCTTCGAGACCCTCGGCCTGCAGACCTACCTCACAGCCGGGCCGAAGGAGGCCCGTGCCTGGACGATCCGCCGCGGCTGGACGGCCCCGCAGGCCGCGGGCGTCATCCACACCGACTTCGAGCGCGGCTTCATCAAGGCCGAGATCGTCTCGTTCGACGACCTCGACCAGTACGGCTCGATGGCCGAGGCCAAGGCCGCCGGCCGCGTCCGCATGGAGGGCAAGGACTACGTCATGCAGGACGGCGACGTGGTGGAGTTCCGCTTCAACGTGTGAGCGCGTCGCGCGGCGCGCGTTGAGCAACAGATCTCGGGTTGGGGCACAGGGATCCGCACGATTCGTGTGCGCGAAGGCGAGATGTGTGCAGGTGCGCCGCTTTGCTGCGGCCACGGCATGGGAGAAGTCGGAGCGGATGACTCAGAGCGCGTGATCCACGCCGTTGTCCGGGAGTTCCGGTTTAACGCCGCGCGTTAATGACGCGTCGCGTTATACCCTGGTCATGTGATCAGGTCGTTCGGGGACAAGGTGACCGAGTGGATCTGGCACGAGCAGTATGTGAAGAGCGTTGATCGGAACCTCGAGCGGACGGCCTTGCGCAAGCTTGAGCTCATCCACGCGGCCAGAGACGCCGAGGACCTGCGGATCCCGCCGGGCAACCGGCTGGAACGCCTCGGCGGTGACCGTCGTGGTCAGTACAGCATCCGCGTGAATGACCAGTGGAGGATCTGCTTCGTATGGAGAGATGGAGGTGCGGACGATGTCGAGCTCACGGACTACCACTGACGGCGACCTGATCGATCCGATCCACCCGGGTGAGGTGCTCATGGAGGACTTCATCAAGGGCTTCGGGATCACGCAGAACAAGCTCGCCGTGTCGATCGGCGTGCCTCCACGGCGCATCAACGAGATCGTCCACGGCAAGCGTCGGATCACGGCAGACACGGCTCTCCGGCTCGCGAAGTACTTCGGCACGTCCCCGGAGTTCTGGATGAACCTGCAGTCGCACTACGACCTGCGGATCGAGCGGCGCAACCACGGCGCGATCAACGAGATCACTCCGCTGCGAGTCGCGTGACGAACGGCTAGCACGACGTCGGATCTGGACATCGACGTCCTCGATGGCGCCTCAACGGCAGCGCGCAGGACGCGCCCGGCCCCGTAAAGTGGGCCCGTGGTTGCCGATGTCATCGTTCTGACTGGCCCTCCGGGCGCGGGCAAGTCGACCACGGCGCGCGAGCTTGCCCGGCGGTACGAACGTGCCGTGCATCTGCACACCGATGACTTCTGGAGATACATCGCAGCCGGTGCGATCCCTCCCTACCTGCCGGAGTCCGACGCGCAGAACCACACGGTGATGCGAGTGATCCGCGACGCGGCATTGGCATACGCCGAAGGCGGATTCGTCACGGTCGTCGACGGCATCGTCGGGCCGTGGATGATCGACTACTTCGTGCCGACTGCGAACCAGCAGACGGCCCCGGCGGTTCACTATGTCGTGCTTCGGCCGGGTCGTGATGAGACGCTTCGGCGGGCACAGGGGCGGACAGCGCCGGGAGCGTTGGTCGACGCCGAGGCCATCGACTCGATGTGGAGACAGTTCGAGGACCTCGGGGACTATGAGCGCCACGTCATCGACACGACGGCGCAGTCGTCATCCGAGACGACAAGCGCGGTGGTGAGTGCGATCTCGAGTGAGAAGTGCCTTCTCCGTCCGCGACCTTCCTGAGCGGAGGCAACGGCTTCGGCATGCGGTGGAGTTCTTCAACGCCTGAATTCCACCCCTTGACTGTTCCCATAACCGGAAGATATCTTCCTGTTTTGTGAAGAATCCGGTTCCGCAGCTGACGCCGTTCGTGCGCTCCGACGCCGTCGGGGCGATCCTGGCGGAGACGCTTGGGCATCCCGACCGGGAGTTCTCGCTGTCTGAGCTCGGGCGCCGCACGGGCGTGAGCGGGACCGTCGTGCACCGCGAGGTCGGTCGCCTCGTCGACAACGATGTGCTCCGCGACCGCCAGGAGGGTCGCAACCGGATGGTGCGCGCGAACGACGAGCACCCGCTGTTCGCCCCGATGCGCGAGCTGATCGCGGCGACGTACGGCCCGGTTCCCGTGCTGCGCGAGCTCTTCGACGGTGTCGATGGTGTCGACGAGCTGCTGATCTACGGCTCGTGGGCGGCGCGCCGAGCGGGGGAGAGTGGCGCTTTCCCGAACGACGTCGACGTGCTCGTGGTGGGCTCGGCGCCTCGCCGCACCCTCGCAGACCTCGCCGCGGAAGCGAGCGCACGTCTTGATGTGCCGGTGAACGTCACGCGGATGGGATCCGACGAATGGCGCGCCGATCGTCCTTCGCCGTTTGTCGAGACGATCCGTTCGCGCCCGATCGTCGATGTGCTGACCGGCGATGTCCATGGCTGATGCCATCGCCGCGATGATCGCCGGCCGACGGCTCGAGCGCGTCGCCGTGAACCACGAGCACGCCGTGAGTGTGATCGCGATGTCCGAGCGCCACATCGATACGGCGGCCGCCCTTGCTGAGACCGACGATCACGCGATGGCGTTCACCGCGGCGTACGACGGCGCGCGCAAGGCGCTCACCGCGGTGCTCGCGATCGAAGGCCTGAGGGTGCGGCCCGTCGGCGGTGCTCACCGGAACACGGCGACCGCCGCGGCGCAGTTCGTTCACGACGACGCGCTCGGCGAGTTCGAGTGGATGCGGCAGGTGCGCAACGCCACCGAGTACCCGGACGATGATCGTCCGACCGCGACCCCGCAGGATGTCTCCGAGGGGATCGAGGCAGCCCGCGCGATCGTCGAAGCATGCGCGGCGCACGTGCGCGCTCGAACCTGACGCTGAGAGAGCGGGCCTGCTGGCGCTGGCCTCTGGGGTCATCTGGCGACTCCATAGCGGAGGCGGGTGAGACGGTGCTCTGCTGTCAACGCTGTGGAGTTCCGCTTCGACGTGTGATCGCGTCGCGCGGCGCGCGTTGAGCAACAGATCTCGCGTTGGGGCACAGGGATCCGCACGATTCGCGTGTCCGAAGGCGCGATGTGTGCAGTTGCCGGCGCGCCTTTGCGCGCCGCTATCATGTCTGATAGCAGAGGAGGTGGTCTCGGATGTCGTCCATCATCGTTCGCGGTCTCGACGACGCCGTAAAGCAACAGCTCGCTAGGCAGGCGAAGGAACACGGTCGGTCCATGGAGGCCGAGGTTCGCGACATTCTCACCAAGGCTGCGCGGAGGCCGCACATCGGGATGGCGTTGCTGGCGGCCGCGCAGGGTGTCGGTGGCGTCGAAGAGCTGAAGATCCCGGAGCGCGATGACGTCGCGCGAGTGGTGGACTTCGAGTGATCGTCCTCGACACGGACGTCATCTCCGAGATCTTCCGGCCCTCGCCGGAGCCGCGCGTGGTCGATTGGCTCGCTTCGCTGACGGGTGACGTCGCGATCACGTCCGTGACGCTCGCGGAACTGCTCGCGGGTGTGCACCGGCTTCCGGACGGTCGGCGAAAGGAAGAGCTGACGAGGCGCATCGCCGCAGCGCTCGACCCGTACCGGGCCAGTCGAGCCGTCCTGCCTTTCGACGACCAGGCGGCCGAACGCTACGCCGACCTGCTCGTGAAGCGGGAATCGGTGGGTATGCCGATCAGCACCGCCGACGCGCAGATCGCCGCAATCTGTCTCGCGCACGAGGCGGCCTGCGCGACGCGGAACGCCAAGGACTTCGCGCATACCGGCGTTGAACTGGTCGATCCGTGGAAGGCCAACGGGTGAAGGATCATTCGATGACCGTGGTCGCCCACGGATAGCGTGCCGTCTATGGATGAGCACCTGACGGCCGCGGGAGCCTCGTGGGATCCGGACCCCACCGCCGGCGAGTGGATCGGCGCGCTCCTCGACGGGTTCGGCCCGACACTCGGGCACGCCGTTCCCGCCGGCTACGAGGCGCATGCCGTCATCCCGATCCCCCGCGGCGACGTGCTCCAGGGCGACGGCTGACGACGAGTCACGCGGATGTCGGTGGTGGCGGTTAGCGTGCCGTCTAGGAGGACCGATGACTCGCTACCGCTACTACACCGCCACCACCCTCGACGGGTTCCTCGCCGACGACGAGGACTCGCTCGCCTGGCTCTTCAAGCAGCAGCTGCAGGAGGACGGCCCGGGCAACACCACCGCGTTCCTCGCCGAGGTGGGGGCGCAGGTCATGGGATCGACCACCTATACATGGGTGCTCGAGCATGAGCCCGACTGGCTCCCCGAGATGCCCACCTACGTGTTCACGCATCGCGAGCTGGAACCCGCGAACGAGCACGTGTCGTTCGTCTCCGGATCGCCTGCCGAACATCGCGCGGTGTTCGAGGCGGCGGCCGACGGTCGCGACGTGTGGGTGATGGGAGGCGGCGGCCTCGCGGCGGAGTTCGCCGCGGCCGGGATGCTCGACGAGGTGATGGTGTCGATCGCGCCCGTGACGCTCGGCTCGGGCAAGCCGCTGTTCGGCGGTGCCTACGACCTCGCGCTGCAGGAGTGCGACCGCAACGGCGACTTCGTCATCGCCCGCTACGACGTCGTCGGGCCCCTGCGGAACCCCTAATTCGGGTTCGAGGCGCAGCCCGCCCTCGCGCGGTGGCGATCGATCCCGCTCGGACGACGAGGTTCTCGTGCCATGCTTCGGTAGCCGTGGTGAGATCCCCCGCAGCGCGTTAGCCGAGGGACTGCCACAATGGGCGGCGTGGAAGCGCGGAGAAGCCGTCGCATGGCCAGGGAACTTGCGCCCGCCGTCGGGGTCCTGCTCGGCGCGTGGCTGCTCATGGGGCTGGCGCAGGGTATCCCGAGCATCTGCCTGCCTGCTCATCCGTGCCCTGCGCCCGACGCGAGGGTCGCGCCTGCGCTCAGCTTCGGTGGGCTGATGCTCGTGCCTGTGGTGGTGCTGCTGCTCGCCTCACTTGCGGGGCGGCCGCGAGGACGATGGCTGCGCGTCGCCTGCTACGTGATGCTGCTCGCGCTGGCCGTCGTGGGATTGGGGGCCGTGCTGTTCTCGGGCGGGTTCACGGTTCCGACGTTCGGGTTGCGGCTGTGAGGCACGGCCGGACCGGACACGAGGCCCTGTGGTTCACTGTCGACCGTGGATGTGAACGCCCTCGCCCTGAACGTGCCCATCCCGCCGGAGCTGCGCTGGGAGGACGAGCGGCGCGGCGAGCGCTTCGAGCTGCAGTCGATCACCGTGCGGCTGCTGCCGGACGGATCGCTCGCGGCGAAGGCGTATGGGCGCCCGGTCGCGGGAGGACGCGGAGCCTACGTGTCGTTCTCGGTGCGCCGCAGCGCCGAGATCGATGCGCTCATCGCCGAGGCGGCCGACGAGGCGGCGCGCCGCTGGGCCGCACACCGCGGCCTCTGACGTCTCCGGCCCCGTCAGAGCCGCTCGCGCCGACCACGCCCTCGCGCACGCGCCGCTCCATCCGCCGCGCGGACGCGATGAGCTCCTCGGGGCCGACCACCCGGAAGTCGGCGTCGAAACGCAGGATCGCGGCGAGCAGGCCCGTCCACGACCAGGATCCGAGCGTGACCCGGCTCGTGTGGGGACCGGTCGGCTCGATCTCGCCGTCGCCGATCCACACGGCCACCTCGCGTGCGGGCAGATCGATCTCGACCGTGCCGACGCAGGGCCACGCATCCGTCTCGTGCGCGCCCTTCGAGCGGGCGGAGACGAACGTGCTCGGGCTGCCCGTGGGCACGGGGCGCGGATCGAAGGCGGGCCCGATCGGGTGGCGGGGTGCAACCCTGTCGAGGCGGAAGATGCGCCAGTCCTCGCGATCGAGATCCCACGCCACGAGGTACCAGCGGCCGCCGCGGGCCACGAGCCCGTGCGGGTGCGTGCGGCGCGGCGGGCCGTCGCCGTCGCCGTCGCCATAGTCGAAGCGAAGCGTCATGCGGCGCCGGACGGCCTCGCTCGCGGCCTCGAGCACGTCGGGCGCGACGGACGTGCCCGCTGCCGTGCCGGTGAAGCGCACGCCGTCGACGCGGTGCCGCAGATGCGGCGGCATCACCTGCTGGACCGTGGCGAGGGCGCGCTCGGCGGCCTCCTCGACTCCCACGCCGGTGGCTGCGGCGCTGCGCAGGGCGATCGCGATCGCCACGGCCTGCTCGTCGTCGAAGCGCAGCGGCGGCAGCTCCGATCCCGCCTGAAGGCGGTAGCCGCCGTCCGGGCCCCTCAGCGTGTGAATGCGGTACCCCAGCTCGCGCAGCCGATCCACGTCGCGCCGCACGGTGCGCGTCGTCACGCCGAGGCGCTCGGCGAGCACGCCGCCCGGCCAGTCGCGCGGCACCTGCAGCAGCGACAGCAGCGTCAGCAGGCGGGCCGTCGTCTTCATGGGATCACCATTCTCGCAGTAGCGGACCGGTCCTGTCCTCAACATCGGTGAGGATCGCTGACGACGGCGAGAACGCCGCCGACAATCCGTCATCAGGAGCGATCGATGTCCCTTTCCACCACCACCCACCTCAACCTTCCCGGCACCGCGCGCGAGGCGCTCACGTTCTACCAGGGCGTCTTCGGCGGGCGGATCCACGTCACGACCTACGGCGAGGTCGGCATTCCGCAGGACGCGCCCGACGCGGCCAAGGTCGTCTTCGGATCGGTCGAGGCCGACAACGGCTTCCGCGTGATGGCGTACGACATCCCCGGCCGCTCGGAGCCCTTCGCCGGCAGCACGGCCCGCGAGCACGGGACGACCAACACCGATCAGCCGTTCTTCGTCGCCGTCGGCGCCGACTCAATCGACGAGGCCCGCGGCTACTGGGAGAAGCTCGCGGAGGGCGCGACGATCGTCGAGCCGCTCGCGGCCTCGGAGTGGAGCCCCGGCTTCGGCATGCTCACCGACGCGTTCGGCGTCACGTGGAGCGTCGACGTCGCCTCCGCGCACGCCGGCTGACGCCAGTACGAGGACCCCGGCGCGCGCCGGGGGTCCTCGCACGTCACGGATCAGCGTGGCGGGAGCGGCGGGGGAGCGGGGTGCGCTTCGCTCCCCCCGGTGGGGCGCTCAAGCGCCGCTACTGGATCGAATCCGGTCGCTGATCCGGTGTTCGGGTTGCCACGGCCCGGCTCGGTCGCCGGATCGACGGCTCGGTCGCCGGATCTGTGGTGCAGGAGTCGCCTGGAGTGGCGGCAGGTGGGCGACGCCATCCGCCGATCCGCCGACCGAGCGCTGGGCCCGACGAATGCGTCGCCCTGTCGACCGGGCGACGGGGCGACGGTCGTCGGATCACGCGGCGCGCACGGCGGCCGCGAGGTCGGCGGGGCTGCCGCGCCAGGGTGCGCCGTGGCCGGGGAGCACCCACGACGCCGAGACCGCGGCGAGCCGGTCGAGCGACGCGAGCGCCTGATCCGGCTCGTCGGTGAAGGGCGCCGGCTGCGGACCGCCGCGGCCGGTGAGCACGTGGCGCGTCGTGAGGGCGTCGCCCACGAACACGGCGTCCGCCGCGGGCACGTGCACCGCGACGCTGCCGGGCGAGTGGCCCGGCATGCCGACGATGCGCGGGCTGCCGGGAAGATCGAGCACGTCGCCGTCGGCGAACTCCACGACCTCCTGCACATAGCGCGTGCGCATCCCGTCCTTGCGCAGCGAGTAGGTGAGGAACCCGAGCATCGGTCCGGGGCGGGCGGGGCCCATCGGCGTCTTCGGCTTCTCGCCGGTGCGCGCGCGGTGTGCGTCGGCGGCGTGGATGTGCACGGGCACACCGGCCTCACGCCGCAGCCGCTCGGCGAAGCCGATGTGGTCGCTGTCGCCGTGGGTGAGGACGACGCCCCGGATGTCGGAGAGCGCGCGCCCGATCTCCTCCAGTTCGGCCCGCAGGTCGTTCCAGTGGCCGGGCAGGCCGGCATCGATCAGCGTGATGCCCTCGGGCATATCGATCAGGTACGAGGCGACGATGTCGTTGCCGAGGCGATGCAGGTGCGGCGCGAGCTTCATGAGGAAGATCCTTTCGGGTACGATGGCTACGATAGTTAGCCATGATGGCTAATGTCAATAGCTCATTGTCCGCAGAACCATCGTCCGCAGAACAGAGGGGACCGCATGCCATCGCCGACGCGCACCACGAACGAGGAGGTCGTCGCCGCCGCGCGCGAGATCGTCGAGACGGCCGGCGCGGCCGGGCTCACCATGCAGGCGGTCGCCGAGCGTGTCGGCGTGCGCGCGCCGTCGCTGTACAAGCGGTTCGCGGGCAGGGATGCGCTGCTCGTCGCGGTGACGGAGGCGGCGATCGCAGATCTCACCGAGCGGTTTGAGGCGGCTGCCCCGAGCCTGCCCCGGCTGGCCGCCGCGTATCGCGCGTTCGCCAAGGAGCACTCCGAGGCGTTCCGGCTGATGTTCACCCCCTCGGCGCCGCAGGAGGCGCTGCAGCGCTCCGCTGAGCCGGTCATCCGCGCCGCCGCCGCGCGGGTGGGCGAGGAGCACGCGCTCGACGCCGCGCGGCTGCTCACCGCTTGGGCGACGGGCTTCCTACAGATGGAGCTGGCGGGCGCCTTCCGCCTCGGGGGAGACGTCGAGCGCGCGTTCGAGTACGGCCTGTCGCACCTGCTCGCCGGGATCGAGCAGGACGGTTGAGCCGCGCGGTGCGGGAGGATGAGGGGATGACCGGACCCTTCCGCGGCCTCAGTTCGTTCCCCCTCACGCCCCTGCGCGACGATCGCGTGGACGAGACGGCCTTCGCCGGCCTCGTCGAGCGGCTCGCGGCGTCGGGCGTCGACTCGATCACCGCGCTGGGCTCGACCGGCTCCTACGCGTACCTCGACGCGGACGAGCGCGCTCGCGTCGCCCGCATCGCCGTCGAGCGCGCGGGCGACACCCCCGTGCTCGTCGGCGTGGGCGCGCTGCGCACGTCGCACGTGCTGCGCCACGTCGCCGACGCCGAGGACGCGGGAGCGGCGGGGGTGCTGCTCGCGCCGATGACGTACCAGCCGCTCACCGACGACGACGTGTTCGAGCTGTTCCGCACGGTCGCCGGGGCCACGGCGCTGCCGATCGTCGTCTACGACAACCCGCGCACCACGCGCTTCGCCTTCACGAACGACCTGTACGGCAGGATCGCGCAGCTGCCGGGCGTCGCCTCGATCAAGATCCCCGGCGTGCCAGCCGAGCCGTTCGCCGCCCGCGCGCACGTCGCGGCGATCCGCGCGGTCGTCCCGCCGCACGTCACGATCGGCGTCTCGGGCGACGCGCTCGCCGCCGAGGGGTTGCTGGCCGGCTGCGACGCCTGGTACTCCGTGATCGCCGGCACCCTGCCCGAGGCGGCACTGCGGATCGCGCGCGCCGCGGGCGGCGACGACGCCGAGGCGGCGCGGGCGGAATCGGCGCGGCTCGCGCCCCTGTGGGAGCTGTTCGCCGCGCACGGTGGCAGCGTGCGGGTGATCGCCGCGATCGCCGAGCACCGCGGGCTCGTGCCGCCCGACTGCCTGCCGCTGCCGGTCCGTCGCCTCGGGGGAGAGGCGCGCGACGAGGTACTCCGGGTCGCCGACGCGCTCGGCCTGGCCTGACGCGCGGCGACCTGCGCGGCCACCGGGAGCGCCGGTGCCAGGATGAGACGGGGCGCACGACCGTCGGATCGCCGCGTCAGCGGGATCGCGAGGGCCCGCGCCCCGCTCGCACCCACCGCCGATGGAGGTTTCCCATGACCCTTGCCCTGACGAACGCGCACGTGATCCCCGTGGTGGGCGACCCCTACGACGGCACGATCGTCGTCGGCGAAGACGGCCGGATCGCCGCCGCCGACGCGGACGTCGAGGTGCCGGAGGGCGCGGAGGTCGTGGACCTGCAGGGCGCCACGGTGACGCCCGGTCTCATCGACGCGCACGTGCACCTCGGCGTGCACCCCGAGGGCGACGGTGCCGCCGCGAGCGACACGAACGAGATGACCGGCCCGAACCAGGCGGCCGTGCGCACGATCGACGCGATCGATCCGTTCGACGAGGGCTTCGACGTCGCGCTCGCGGGCGGCGTGACGACGGTCGGCGTCAACCCGGGATCGGGCAACCCGATCGGGGGGCAGGCGACGGTGCTGCGCACGCACGGCCGCATCGTCGACCGCATGGTGCTGCGCGCCCCGGTCGGCGTGAAGTCCGCGCTCGGCGAGAACCCCAAGCGCGTCTACGGCGAGAAGAAGCAGACGCCCTCGACGCGCCTCGGCAACGCGAAGATCATCCGCGAGGCCTTCGTCGCGGCGCAGAACTACATGCGCAAGCACGACGCCGCCGAGGAGGGCAAGCCCGCCGAGGTCGACCTCACGAACGAGGCGCTCGCGGCGGTACTGCGCGGCGAGATCCCGTGGCGCCAGCACGCGCACCGCGCCGACGACATCGTCACGGCCGTGCGCCTGGCCGACGAGTTCGGCTACCGCCTCGTCATCGACCACGGCACCGAGGCACACGTCGTCGCCGACTATCTCGCCGAGCGCGACGTGCCCGTGCTGATCGGGCCGCTGTTCACGACGAAGTCGAAGATGGAGCTGCGCGGTCGCTCCATCGCCAATCCCGGCAAGCTCGCGGCGGCGGGCGTCGAGATCTCGATCATCACCGACCACCCCGTCATCCCGATCAACTTCCTCGTGCACCAGGCCTCGCTCGCGGTGCGCGAGGGGCTCGACGAGCGCACCGCGATCGAGGCGATCACGATCAACCCGGCGCGCGTGCTGGGCGTCGATGCCGAGCTCGGCTCCATCGAGGTGGGCAAGCGCGCCGACCTCGTGGTGTGGAACGGCGAGCCGCTCGACGTCATGGCGCGGCCCGCGCGCGTGCTCATCGACGGCCGCACGGTGTACGAGTACGACCGCGACGCGCGCACCGAGCGCGTCGCCCCGCGCGACGCCGCCTGAGCGCCCGGCTCCCGGCCGCGCGCTAACCGCGCCCGGCCGGGAGCGCAAGCCCTGGCGGCCGGGCCCGCGCGGCGCGTACGCTCGCGGCATGGCACTCGACACCATGCTCGCGGCGGAGATCGAACAGCAGCTCAAGACGATGGGGCGGAAGGAGCGTGCACAGTTCACGCTCGATCTCGTGGAGGTCGTGCACCGCTACGCGACCTCCGATGCCGTCGGCGAAGAGCGCGTCAGCGACGACGAGGGGCTGGGCGCGGTCGTCGCGGCGGCGCGCACGCACCTCGAGCAGACCGAGGCCGACGCGACGGAGTGACCGATCCGCCCCGGCGGATCAGCCGGAGGCGTGACCATCCTCGCGCCGCACGCGCCGGCCCGAGACGGCCGCGATGCGGTAGCGCAGGTAGCGCGGCCGGTCGCCGCCCGCCCACGGCACCAGCCCACGCGCGGCCGGGCTGGCCGCCACCTCGTCGTCGTCCATCGTCGTGACGGAGCCGTGCATCAGCACGCTCCAGCCGACGCCACGGTTGGGGTCGTGGTAGTCCACCTCGAAGGTCACGGGCGCGTCCTCGTCGGGCAGCCCGGCGAGCACGCCCTCGGTCCCCGTGCGCACGATGATGTCCGAGCCGTCGTAGCGGTAGGTGACGGGGATGATGAGCACCCGTCCGTCGCGGACGAAGCCGAACCGGCCGACCGATCCCGTGGCCAGCAGGTCCAGGCATGCCTGGTCGTTCAGCGTCGTGATCATCGGGCCGCCCCTCATCTCTGCGTCATGCAGCTCGCCGCGGCTCGATGCGGCCGCGCCTTCGATGGTAGGTTTCGCCCGATCCTGCACGGCCCGGCGGTCCAAACGCTGAGTGCCAGGGTGAGTAGGCGCGGCCGCGGACGGCGATCGCACGGGCGCGCGCCGTGGCGGCCGCCGACCCGCGGGACGGCGGCCACCGACGGATCACGCGTGCTGCTCGGCGTGCTTGCCCTCGGCGATCTCCTCGACGGTCTTGTCGCAGAAGGCGGGCAGGTCGTCGGGCGTGCGGCTGGAGACCAGCCCGGCGTCGACGACGACCTCCTCGTCGACCCAGTTCGCGCCGGCGTTCTGCAGGTCCGTGCGCAGGCTGGGGTAGCTCGTGATCGTGCGGTCGCGCACGACGTCGGCCTCGATGAGGATCCACGCGCCGTGGCAGATGACCGACACGGGCTTGTGCTCGGTGAAGAACGAGCGCGCGAACTCGACCGAGGCGCCGTCCATGCGCAGATGGTCGGCGTTCACGACGCCGCCGGGAAGGACGAGGGCGTCGAAGTCGCCGCTCGTCGCCTGCGAGACCGGCAGGTCGACGGGCTGGGTGTGCCCGTTCTTGCCGCTGATCTGGCCCTCGGCGGGGGAGACGAGAACCGCCTCGGCTCCGCTCTCGGTGACGGCCTGCCACGGGCTCGTCAGCTCGCTGTCCTCGTATCCGTCGGTCAGCAGGAATGCCACGCGCTTGCCGGTGAGTTCGGCCATGGTGCCTCCTCGTTTCGTCGTTCGGGGGTCATGGGCGACGTTACGGAGGGTGCCGCGCTGCGTCACGGGGGTTGCGTGTGCCGACACGCGTCGCTAGCCCCGGCCGCCCCGGTGGCGGACGCGCGTGGCGGATGAGCGGAGACGCACGGGTGAGTGACGGCCGCCGCGCCGGTGAGTGCCGCGCGCCGTCGCTGAGTGCGGGTACGGCGGGTCTAGCCTGGCGCGATGGCATTCGAGCACCACCATGGCGCCGACGACGGCGCGGACACGGCAGCGCACCGCACGGCGACGCCCGCGACACCCCTCGCGCCGAAGCCCCTCACCCTCGTGGGCGGGGCGCACGGCGCGGGCATGTGCGCGGGCGGGGTATGCGAGATCCCCGAGGGCTGACCTGAGCCCGCCCCCGGGGATCCGCGTTTCGATCAATGGCCGGCGGGGATGCCCGGTCCCTCCTGATCCGCGGGCTTGCGGATGAAGAAGGCCAGCACGACCGGCACGAGCGCGACGATCGCCGCGAGCAGGAACGCGGTGCGCGCGCCGGGGGCGCCGGCGTCGGCGATCGACAGGCCCTCGGCCTCGCCGAGGTGCAGCGCCGTCGAGTACAGCGAGACGAGCAGGGCCGTGCCCACGGCGCCGGCCACCTGCTGCAGCGTGTTGAGCGCGGCCGAGCCGTGCGAGTACAGCCGGCGCTCGAGCGATCCGAGCGAGGCCGAGAACAGCGGCGTGAACGAGCCGGCCAGGCCCAGCGACATGACGATCTGCACGGCGATCAGCACGCCGATGGGCGTGTTCTCGCCGAGCGTCGAGTACACGAACAGTGCCGCGGCGATCATGATCGTGCCGGGCACGAGCAGCGTCTTCGGGCCGCGCGCGTCGTAGATCCGCCCCATGACGGGGCCGAGCAGACCCATGAGCACCGAGCCGGGCAGCAGCACGAGGCCCGCCTGCAGCGAGTCCAGGCCCGCGACGTTCTGCAGGTAGAGCGGCAGCAGCGAGAGCGTGCCGAACATCGAGAAGGCGACGACGGCCATGATCGTCACCGCCACGACGAAGTTGCGCGAGCGGAACACGCGCAGGTCGAGCAGGGCGTCGTCCTTCTTCTGGAGCGCGAGCTGGCGCCACACGAACAGGGCCAGCGCCACGGCGCCGAAGGCCATGACGATCCAGCCGATCATCGCCGATCCGGCCGCGCCCTCGCCATGCCCGCCGAACTGGCTGAGGCCGAAGACGATGCCGCCGAAGGCGATCGCCGAGAGCACGATCGACAGGATGTCGATGGGGGCGTGGGTGGTCTCGCCGAGGTTGAGCATCCACTTGGCGCCCAGCGCGAGCGCGATGAGCGCGATCGGCAGCACGATGGCGAACAGCCAGCGCCAGCTGAGCGTCTCGAGCACGGCGCCCGAGAGGGTGGGGCCGATGGCGGGGGCGAGCGAGATGACCAGGCCGACGCGGCCCATCATGCGACCGCGCGAATGCGGCGGCACGACGTTCATCATGGTCGTCATGAGCAGCGGCATCATCACGCCGGTGCCGGCGGCCTGCACCACGCGGCCGACGAGCAGCAGCGTGAAGCCGGGCGCCACGAGGCAGATGAGCGTGCCGAGCGTGAACGAGATCATCGCCGCGAGGAACACCTGGCGGGTGGTGAAGCGCACGAGCATGAAGCCCGTGGTGGGGATGACGACGGCCATCGTGAGCATGAAGGCGCTCGTCATCCACTGGCCGAGCTCGGGCGGCAGGCCGAGGTCCTCGTTGAGGTGCGGGATGGCGATGCCCATCGTCGTCTCGTTGAGGATCGCGACGAAGGCGGCGATGAGCAGCAGCCAGATCACCCGCATGCCGCGCGGGTCGATGGTGTCGGGCGCCGGCACGGCGCGAACGGTTCCGGTATCAGTCGTCAAGGAGTACTCCGTGCTGAAGAAGACAAGTCGCCCCGGGCCAGAGGATCCCAGATTCGTCCTCTCGCGGGCGACGATCAACCCTAACTGCGGCCCGATCCGCTCGATTCCCGATCCGCGGACAATTCACTCGCTCGTCAACTGACGCCACCCTCAGAGACCGCGTCGCAGGCAGACCCTAGTCTGAGCGGGTGAGCATGGGGCGAGGCATGGGCGGCGGCCGCGGCATGCGCGGTGTGGACGAGGCGGCGCTGCGCCGCGAGAACGCCGAGGCGCCGGCCGTGCCCGACCTCGGGCGGCGCGTCGTGGCCCTGTTCGCGCCGTACCGGGGGCGGATCGCGGTCACGGCGCTGCTCGTCGTGGTGGGCGCGGCCCTCGGCGTCGTGCCGCCGCTGATCATCGAGCGCGTCTTCGACGACGCGCTGTTCCCCGCCGAGGGCGGCGTGCAGATGGGCCTGCTCGGCCGGCTCGTGGCGCTCATCATCGGCCTCTACGTGCTGAGCGCCCTCGTCGGCGTCGTGCAGACGTGGTTCACCTCGAACGTGGGCAACCGCGTGACGGGCGACCTGCGCGTGCGCATGTTCGAGCATCTGCAGGCGATGGAGCTCGGCTTCTTCACGCGCACGAAGACGGGCGTCATCCAGTCCCGCCTGCAGAACGACGTGGGCGGCGTCTCGGGCGTGCTCACGAGCACCTTCACGAGCATCCTCGGCAACACCGTCACGGTCATCGCGTCGCTCGTGGCGATGCTGCTGATCGACTGGCGCCTCACGCTCATCGCGCTCGTCGTGATGCCCCCGCTCGTGTTCGTGCAGCGCCGGGTCGGCCAGGTACGGGCGCGGATCGCGTCGCAGACCCAGCAGTCGCTGTCGGAGCTGACCGCGATCACGCAGGAGACCCTGAGCGTCTCGGGCATCCTGCTGTCGAAGTCGTTCAACCGGCAGCGTGCGGAGTCGGCACGGTACGCCACGGAGAACGCGAACCAGATCCGCCTGCAGGTGCGCCAGGCGATGAGCGGCCAGGGCTTCTTCGCCGTCGTGCACGTGCTCATGGCGTCGGTGCCCGCCGTCATCTACCTCGTGGCGGGCGTCATCATGCTCGGCGACCCCGGCGCGATCACGGCCGGCGCGATCGTCGCGTTCACGACGGTGCAGGCCCGCCTGCTGCAGCCCCTCACGAGCCTCATGCGCGTGGCGCTGGAGGTGCAGACCTCGGCCGCCCTGTTCGCGCGCATCTTCGAGTACCTCGATCTGAAGCCCGCCATCACCGACGCCCCGGGCGCGATCTCGGTCGCCGACGCGCCCGGGCCGCTGGGGCGGATCGAGTTCCGCGACGTGACGTTCCGCTACCCGGACGCGTCGGGCGACTCGCGTCCCACCCTCGACGGCGTGAGCTTCGTCGCCGAGCCCGGCCAGCAGGTGGCGTTCGTGGGGCCGAGCGGCGCGGGCAAGACCACCGTGCTGTACCTCACGCCGCGGCTGTACGAGGCCTCGTCCGGATCGGTGCTCTTCGCGGGCGCGGACGTGCGCGCGCTGCGGCAGGAGTCGATCATCGACCACGTCGGCATCGTGTCGCAGGAGACCTACCTCTTCCACGCGACGATCCGCGAGAACCTGCGCTATGCCAAGCCGGACGCGAGCGACGCCGAGATCGAGGAGGCGTGCCGCCAGGCGAACATCCACCACGTCATCGCGGGCTTCGAGCACGGCTACGACACGGTGGTGGGGGAGCGCGGCTACCGCCTCTCGGGCGGCGAGAAGCAGCGCATCGCCATCGCGCGCGTGCTGCTGAAGGACCCGCCCGTGCTGCTGCTGGACGAGGCCACGAGTGCGCTCGACACGGTGTCGGAGCGGATCGTGCAGGAGGCGCTGGAGGCGGCCCCGCGCGGCCGCACGCCCCACT
>NZ_JBMDJT010000030.1:0-33186 GCF_057809335.1 Microbacterium sp. FG3
CACCCCCCCCCCGCTTCTCGATTTGGCCCTGACGCACCGCTCGTACGCGTTCGAGCACGGCGGCATCCCGCACAACGAGCGCCTCGAGTTCCTCGGCGACTCGGTGCTGAGCCTCGCCGTGACGTCGATGCTCTACGAGCGCTTCCCGAACGACGCCGAGGGCACGCTGTCGCGTCGCCGCGCGGGCGTCGTGTCGATGGTCGCGCTGGCGGCCGTCGCGCGCGAGCTCGGACTCGGCGCGCACATCAAGCTGGGGCGCGGCGAGGAGCGCACGGGCGGGCGCGACAAGGACTCGATCCTGGCCGACGCCACCGAGGCGATCTTCGGCGCCGCGTACCTCTCGGCCGGCCGCACGGCCGCGCTCGCGCTCGTGCAGCGGCTGATCACGCCGCTCGTGGACGACCCCGACCGCTACGGCGCCGTCGGCGACCCGAAGACGGCCGTGCAGGAGCTCGCCGCTCGGCTCGGCGTGGCGCCGCCCGCCTACGAGGTCACCGCCGAGGGCCCGGCCCACGACCGCCGCTTCACCGCCATCGTGCGCGTGGGCGACCGCGAGGCGAGCGGGCAGGGCGTCAGCAAGAAGCAGGCCGAGATGGCCGCCGCGCTGCGGCTGTGGCAGGACGCGCAGGACGCCCCGGCCCGTGCCTGAGCTGCCCGAGGTCGAGGTCGTCCGATCCGGCCTCGCGCCCGCCGTCACCGCGGCGACGATCCTCGGCGTCGAGGTCTTCGACCCCCGCGCGCTGACCCGCCACGCCGGCACGGCGGCGGACTTCGAGGCGCGCCTGGCCGGGCGCGGCATCCTCGGCGCCGCCCGCCGCGGCAAGTTCCTGTGGCTGCCGCTCGCCGACGCGGCCGCTGCCGGTCCCGAGGCCCTCATGGTGCACCTCGGCATGAGCGGGCAGATGCTGCTGCGCGCGCCGGGCGCACCGGCCGAGCGCCACGAGCGCGTGCGGTTCGCGATCGCGCACCCCGAGCACGGCGAGCTCGCGATCGTGTTCGCGGATCAGCGCACCTTCGGATCCCTCGCGGTCGATCCGCTCGTGCCGACCCCGGACGGCGCAGCGGGCGGCTTCGGCGACGCCGCGCCGCTCGTGCCCGCGCAGGCCGCGCACATCGCGCGCGATCCCCTCGATCCGGCCTTCGACGACGCCGGGTTCCGCCGGGCGCTGGCGCGCAAGGCGTCGGCGATCAAGCGCGTGCTGCTGGATCAGGCCGTGGTGAGCGGCATCGGCAACATCTACGCCGACGAGGCGCTGTGGGCGGCGCGCCTGCACCCCGAGACGCCCGCGTCGGCGCTGTCGACCCGTGCGGCGAACCGGCTGCTGGCCGAGGTGCGGGCCGTGCTGCGCAAGGCGCTGGCCGAGGGCGGCACGAGCTTCGACGCGCAGTACGTCAACGTCAACGGCGAGGCCGGCTATTTCGCCCACAGCCTCAACGCCTACGGCCGCACGGGGCAGCCGTGCCCGCGCTGCGGCCGCGCGATCGTGCGCGTGGCGTTCGCCAACCGCTCGAGCCACTACTGCCCGGCCTGCCAGCGGCGGCGCGGCTGACGCACGCGGTCACGACGCCTGGTTGCGGGGGTCCTCGGACGCGTCGAAGTACATGCGCGGGCAGCCGTCGGCCGCGGCGCCGGGCCGCAGCTCGAAGTGCCAGGCCTCGTTGTCGAAGATCCGGCAGAGGTCGTAGCGGGCGCCGTTGCGCTGCAGCCACTCGGCCGCGTCCCAGCCGCCGATGTCGACCGCATCGCCAGTCGTGTGCGCCGACCCCTCCGTCGTCGCCACCCAGCGCGATGCCGCCTCCCACGATCCATGCTCGGCGATCGCGTCGTCGATGTACTCCTGCTGCAGTGCCTCCGAGCGCCAGCCGCTGTTGACGACGGACGTGATGCCGTCCGCCGCCGCATCGTCGGCGGCTGTGCGCAGGGCGGCGAGCAGATCCGGGTCGAGGCCCGTGATGCCGGGCACGTCGTCGTAGACCGTCGTGCCGTCGGGAGCTCGCCGTCCGCGAGGGCGGACGTGTCGGACACCGCTCGGCGGGCGGCCTGCGCGTGGAGGTGCGACTGCCGCGGGCGCCCGAGCGCTGAGTCAGGCCTGGGCGGAGGCGAGGACGAGTCAGTTCAGTAGGTTGGGCGACATGGGGCTGGAGCTGCGGGCGATGATGGCGTCCGACGCGGAGGAACTCGCCTCCTGGGCGGTGGACCCAGTGTTCTGCGCGCACGCGGGGTGGACGCATCGGTCATCGGTCGGCGACGCGGTCCCCTGGTGGCGGAAGGCGATCGCGGATCCCGATCCGCTGCTGACTCGTCTGCTCGTTGTTCGCGATGGCGCTGCGGTGGGGTACGTCGACTTCCATGGTGATGAGGGTGAAGCCCGCGAGCTCGGATTCGTTGTCGGACCGTCCGCGCGCTGGCGCCAAGGCGTGGGCAGGGCGGCAGCCGCCGCTGGCCTTGCCTACGGGTTCTCCGTGATGGGACTGTCCCGCATCTGGGCAGAGGCGGTAGAGGCGAATGTCGGCTCTGTGCGAATTCTCCGAGGGATCGGAATGCGGCCGACGGGACGGGGAGACACGGAGGAGTTTCTGGGTGTCCCGTCGCGCTTCCTCCAGTTCTCGCTGACGCGCGCGGAGTGGGCGGCCGAGAATGCTTACTCCCGCTGACAGCTGACCACATCGTCGCGGCACACTTTTCTCATCGATAAGCTGATCGAATGACGAACAGTACCGCGGTCGAGCATTCCGATTCGAAGTTCTCGTCGGTTCTCAACACCGCCGCGCGCCTGCCTGGCGTGCGAATCAATCGCTCGGCATATCTACGCAGTGCCTTCAAGCGCTATTGCGCTGAGGACCAGCTGGCGGAGATCGTGGAGCGGGGGCCCGCGGCTGCGGGTGTATCGGCAGAGGTGATCAGGAAGGTCGCGAACACGTCGGTCAAGTACGAGACGGGAAAAGCCTCGGGGCTATCCGCGCTTGCAGGAGTGCCTGGCGGCTTCGCAATGCTCGGCACCGTTCCTGCCGACCTTGCGCAGTATTTTGGGCACGTCATTCGGATCGCCCAGAAACTGGCATACGTGTACAGCTGGCCGGACCTGTTCCCGGAAAAGGGTGAGGGCGACGAGCTCGATGAGGCGACGACCGGCATTATCACGCTCTTCATTGGTGCCATGTTTGGATTGCAAGCCGCGCAAAGCGGCGTTGCCACCATCTCCAAGATGATTGCAGGGCAGGTGGCGAAGGAGCTTCCGAAGAAGGCGCTCACGAGGGGAGTTGTATACCCGATCGTCAAGAAGGTCGCGCAGCGGCTCGGAGTCGAGATGACCAAGACGATCTTTGCGAGAGGCCTCTCCAAGGTCGTCCCCGTCGTGGGCGCTGTCGTCTCCGGTGGCCTCACGCTCGCGACATTCACTCCGATGGTAAGGCGGCTTCAGAACCACCTCGCGACCCTCGAGATCACAAAGCCTGGGTACCGCGGAACCGCTGCAACTGTGGAGTTCGACGAGGTCGTCTCCAAAGTCGAAGACTGACCATCCGGCATCGCCGCCTTAGCACGCTTGCGCTGGTCGCTTCATTTTCGGTGCTTCGCACCTTCGTTCAGCAACCGACCGGTATCGAGCCGTGGGACTCAGGCCACGGCGGCGGCGAGGGCCAGGGCGTCGGCGGCGAGGCGGGCCGAGGTGTCGTCGTCGCGCATCCAGAGGGGGACGGCGCGGGTCTCGATGCCGGCGTCGCGGATCGACGGCACGGCGGCGGCGTCCTCCTCGGCCACGAGCCAGCCGTCGAGCAGGCCGCCGGCGCCGCGCGCGCCGTAGTGGCGGGCGACCGCGCCGGCCGAGGTCTCGACGCCGATGGCCGACAGGCACGCGTCGGCCATGCCGCGCACGACCGATCCGCCGATGATGCCCGACACCCCGACGATCGGCGCGCCGGCCTCCCGCAGCGCCTCGCGGAGACCCGGCACGGCGACGATGGGGCCGATCGAGACGACGGGGTTGGACGGGGCGAAGAGGATGACGTCGGCCAGCTCGATCGCGCCGAGCGCGCCCGTCGACGGCTGCGCCAGCTCGATGCCGTGCTGCACGAAGCCGGTCGCGGGCAGCTGGGCGCGGTGGCGCACCCACCACTCCTGGAAATGGATCGAGCCGCCGCCCTCGAGGAGCACGTGCGTGTCGATCTCGTCGTCCGTGGCGGGGTGGAGCGTGGCGCCCAGATCCCAGCGTGCGCCGAGCCGCCGGTACACCTCCGACACCGTCGCGCCGCCGCGCAGCCACGCCGTGCGCGCGATGTGCGTGCCGAGGTCGAGGTCGCCGAGCGTGAACCAGTCGGGCGCCGTGCCCCACGCCGCCAGCTCGGCCGAGACGCGCTCGGTCTCGTCCGCGCGGCCCCAGCCGCGCTCGGCGTCATTCACGCCCGCGAGGGCATAGAGGATGCTGTCGTGATCGGGGGCGATGCGCAGGCCCGATACCCACCAGTCGTCCGCGGTGTTGACCACCACGTCGATGCGGGCATCGAGGCCCTCGCGCCGCACGTGCTCGCGCACGCCCTTCACGAAGCGGGCGCCGCCCACCCCGCCCCCGATCACGACGATCCGCTGAGTCATGCCTCTACCGTAAGGCGCTTCTCCCACGCGCCCGCGTAGGCGAGCGGGCGGAAGCCGACGCGCTCGTTGACGTCGAGCATGAAGCGGTTCTCCTCGGCGTTCCACGTGATGACGCACGGCGACTCGGGAACGGCCTCGCGCCAGCGCTTGAGGCCGACGCACTTCACGACCGATCCGAGGCGGTGGCCGCGGTGCTCCGGCGCGACGAGCGTGCCGTACTGCTCCGTCGGCTTCGTGCGGTCCGGTCCGATGCCGAGGTCGTTGTGCGCGGCGACCTGGCCCGTGGGCTCGTGGATCACGAGGACCACGCTGAGGCGGCGGCCGGCGCGCTCCTGGCGCTCGTCGCGGCGGCGCACGCGCTCAGCGTTCCACTCGCTCGCCTCCGACACCATCTCGCCGGTGGGCGCGTCGGTGGCCAGGCGCCCGAGGATGGCGGCGTAGCCGTCGATGTACTCCTCGGGCGTGCGACCTGTCCAGGTCACGACGCGGTAGTCCGGCCCGGCGGCCGCGAGTGACTCCTCGAGCAGCCGGTCGACCTCGTCGAACGAGCCGCGCAGGTCGAAGATGCTCGTGCGCTCCACCTGCTGCAGCGCGTACCCGTTGCGCACGAGCCGACGCGCCGGCACATCGTGCGGGATGCGCCCGAAGCCGGTGGGCGAGTCGAGCATGTCGCCCGACTCGCCCGCCGGGTGGATGGAGTAGACCTGCAGGGCGGTGCGCCCCGCATCGGCCGCGAGGCGCTCCGCCTCCTCGAGCATGCGGTCGTGGAGCTCGTCGTCGTCGAACTCCTCGGCCAGGTTCACCCACACCTCGGCCGCCTGCGCGGTCGTGTTCTCGTAGGTGCACACCGCGATGGCCGCGATGCGGTCGCCGACGCGCGCGACGAGGCCGTGGTGCGTGTAGTCGGTGGTGTTCTGCCACCGCGTGAGCACGTCCAGCTCGTCCTCGTCGATCAGGTCGGTGCGGGCGTTGCGCGCCCACTCCTCGTTGCCGATGCGCACCATGGTGCGGAAGTCGGCGGCGTCCGGGGCGTCGAGGGACTCCGGCACGTGCAGCGGGGCGATGGTCAGCGTGTCGCTGATCATGATGGTTCTCTTTCGTTCGTCGACGCGGGTCACGCGTGCGGATGGCGGGGGCCGGTCTGCCCCAGCGTCAGGCGGGCCTGCAGAAGGCGGCGGCGCTCCAGGAGCGCCTCGGCCTCGTCGCGGCGGATGTACTGGGGGCGGGTGCCCCACAGCATCAGCCACAGTCCGATCCGCATCGCGATGCGGTCGGCGAGCGCGGTGCGGGGAGCGCGGGACTCCAGCGCGGCGATCGCCTCGGACGGGGGCCGCGGAGGTTGGGGCGGCCGGGGCTGCTGCTCGGCGAACGCCCGGTCACGGGTGGGGTGCTGCACGGTCTGCGACATGGTTCTGTCCTTTGTGAGGGGAGGGGCGGATCGCGGGATGTGCGATCCGCACGCTGGGGAGGGTCTCCGACATCCCGGTGGGACACGGAGACGGCGGATCACGGAGCCCCGAGGGGCGGATCCGGGATCCATTAAGGGACGCCGGGACCATGGCGGCGCGACGGATCGCGGCCGGGGATCCCGGGGGAGGCACGCCGATCAGGCGGCGCGACGGCGCATCAGATGCCCCGCGACCCGAGGGTCGGAGCGATGCGAGGGGTGCGGGACGGCGTCAGCCGCGTCGACCGCGAAGGAGCCCGAATGCGAGATCCGGATTCCCGGCGCCGAGGAGCGCGGCGTCGACGACGGCACCCGTGCGGGTGTGCTTAGTCGTGATCATCATCGCGATCTCCTCTCGTGCCGTCGCGCGCCGATGCGCGCAACCGCAGATCACGTTAGGGCACCGGCGCAACGGGCGTCAAGGTTTCGTTCAGATTCGGGCGCCCGCCGGGCGTGTCGTGGTCGCCGTCCGCCGCCGATGAAGCCGCGTGCGGCGCGGAACGCCGGGCGTCGCGCGGCGTGTCGGGTAGCGTGGATCGACTACGGCCGGAGGAGGAACGCGGATGCACCTGAAGAGCTTGACGCTCAAGGGGTTCAAGTCGTTCGCGCAGCCGACCACCTTCGTGCTCGAGCCGGGCGTGACGGCGATCGTCGGGCCCAACGGATCGGGCAAGTCCAACGTCGTCGACGCCCTCGCCTGGGTGATGGGCGAGCAGGGCGCCAAGAGCCTGCGCGGCGGCAAGATGGAGGACGTCATCTTCGCCGGCACCGCCACCCGCGGGCCGCTCGGCCGCGCCGAGGTGCAGCTGACGATCGACAACTCCGACGGGGCGCTGCCCATCGAGTACAGCGAGGTCACGATCAGCCGCACGCTGTTCCGCAACGGGCAGAGCGAGTACGCCATCAACGGCGAGTCGTGCCGCCTGCTCGACGTGCAGGAGCTGCTGAGCGACTCGGGTCTGGGCCGCGAGATGCACGTCATCGTGGGCCAGGGCCGGCTCGACACGGTGCTGCAGGCGACCCCCGAGGACCGCCGCGGCTTCATCGAGGAGGCGGCGGGCATCCTCAAGCACCGCCGCCGCAAGGAGAAGACGCTCCGCAAGCTCGAGGCCATGGAGCAGAACCTCACGCGCCTGAGCGACCTGGCGGGGGAGATCCGCCGCCAGCTCAAGCCGCTCGGGCGGCAGGCCGAGATCGCGCGCGAGGCGCAGACGATCGCGGCCGTCGTGCGCGATGCGAAGGCGCGCCTGCTGGCCGACGACGTCGTGCAGCTGCGAGCGGTCCTCGCCGATCACCACCGCAGCGAGCAGGAGCGCCACTCCGAGCGGCTCGTGCTGCAGGAGCAGGCCGACGGCGTGCGGGTGCGGATCGCGTCGCTCGAGGCGCAGCAGAACGCCGAGGCCGTGGACGAGGCCCGCCGCGTGGCGTTCGCGCTCGAGCAGGTGCAGGAGCGGCTGCGCGGGCTGTACACGCTCGCGAACCAGCGGCTCGCGCTGCTCGGCCAGGACGACGAGGACGCCGGCGCTGCCGTCACCGTGACGCAGGCGGCGATCGACGAGGCACGGGCCGAGATCGATCGCATCGCGGACGGCCTCGGGGCGGCGCAGGACGCCGTGCGGGAGGCCTCGCGCGAGCTGCTCACGGCGCGCGCCGAGCTGGACGCGCTCGACCAGGACATCGCCGAGCAGAGCGCGCTCGTCTCGGAGCACGACATGCGCATCACGGCGCTGCGCGGATCGGCGGAGGCGGCCGAATCGGCGCTCGTCGCGGTGCGCGCGGCCGTCGAGCGGCAGCAGCGGGCGCTGGACGCCGCCCACGCGCGGCGCGTGGAGGCCGCGGCCGCGTACGAGGCGCTCGAGAGCGTCGAGGAGACCACCGGCACGGCCGCGCAGTTCCAGGCAGCGTACGAGGACGCGCAGCAGGCGGCGACCGAGGCCGAGGCGGAGCTCGAGCGGATCCGCGAGCAGCACCGCGCCGCCGAGCGCGAGGGCGACGCGCTCACGGCGAAGACGGCCGCGCTGCGCAGCGCGCTCGACGTGAAGAACGGCGCCGCCGAGCTGATCGCCCGCGGCGGCGACGGCATCCGCGGCCTCGTGGGCGACGCCGTGCAGGTCGAGGCCGGCTGCGAGGCGGCGGTCGCGGCCGTGCTCGGGCCGCTGGCGGAGGGCGTGCTCGTCGGCACGCGCGACGACGCGCGCGCCGTCGCGGAGCGGGCGGGCGACGTCGGCGTCGTCGACATCGTGATCGCCGACTCCCCGGCGGCCGCCCCGGCGTTCCCGTCGCTTCCGGGCATCGTCGCCGCGCGCGACGTCGTGACGGCGCCCGAGGGCGTGCTGGGCGTGCTCGCGTACGTCGCGATCGCCGACGACCTCGCGGCGGCGCTCGCCGCGGCGCCGGCCCTCGCCGCGGTCGAGCTCGGGGGCCCGATCACCGTCGTGACGCGCGCCGGCGAGGTGCTCACCGCGCACACGCTGCGCGCCGGATCCGGCGAGGGCCGCTCGCGCCTCGAGCTGCAGGCGGAGCACGACGCGGCGGCGGATCGGCTCGCGGAGGTGCGCGTGCTCGTCGAGGACCTGGGCGTGCAGCGCCGCGAGGCGACCGAGCGGCTGCAGTCCGCGCGCGCCAGGGCGAAGGAGGCGCTGCAGGAGCTGCGCCAGCACGACGCCCAGCTGGCGCAGCACGCCGAGCACGTGAACAAGGTCACGGTGCGGCATGAGGCGGCGGTGGCGGAGTGCGAGCGCCTCGAGGCGGGCCTCGCGCAGGCGCAGGCCGCCGTGACCGAGGCCGAGGCGAAGGCACGCGCGGCCGCCGAGGAGCTCGACCGCGCGCTGCAGCAGCCGCGCCCGATCCTCGACGCCTCCTCGCGCGACGGGCTGCTCGCGGCGCTCGAGAAGGCGCGCGAGGGCGAGATGGCCGCGCGGCTGGAGGTCGAGACGCTGCGCGAGCGCGTGCGCGCCGCCGAGGCGCGCGCCGTGGGCCTGGAGCGGCAGCGCGAGCGCGAGCGCGAGGCGGCCGCGCAGGCCGCCCGCCGCGCCGTCATCCGCCGCCGGCAGCGCGAGGTCGCCGCCGGCGTGGCCGCCGAGCTGCCGCACCTCATGGACTCCGTCGACCGCTCGGTCGCCGAGGCGCGGCTCGCCCTGGCCGAGGCCGAGAGCGCCCGCTCGGCGATGTCCGAGGAGCTGCGCGACCTGCGCCGCCAGGAGGCGCAGCTGCGCGAGCGCTTGAGCGGCCTCACCGAGAGCGTGCACGGCCTCGAGCTGCAGATCCACGAGAAGAAGGTGCAGCTGAACAGCCTGCTCGAGCGGGTCTCGAGCGAGCTCGGGCTGGGCGAGGAGGTGCTCGTCGCCGAGTACGGCCCGGACCAGCCCGTGCCGCGCGACGTCGCCGACATCACGCCCGCGCGCGAGACGGGCGAGCTGCGGCAGGGGGCCGACGAGGCGCTCGAGCGCGGCACGGGCGACGAGGCGCTGCCGCTCGCGGAGGACGCCGCGCCGGCGCCCGACGCGGCCGCCTCCGACGACGCCGCGGACGGCGAAGCGCCGGCGACGATCGCGTACGACCGGCGCATGCAGGAGCGCCGCCTGCGCGACGCGGAGCGCAAGCTCGCGCAGCTGGGCCGCGTGAACCCGCTGGCGCTCGAGGAGTTCGCCGCGCTGGAGCAGCGGCACAAGTTCCTCACCGAGCAGCTGGACGACCTCGTGCAGACCCGCAAGGACCTCATGACGATCATCGCCGACCTCGACGAGCGGATGCAGGCGATCTTCGCCGAGGCGTTCGAGGACACGAAGGCGGCGTTCGCCGAGGTGTTCCCGATCCTGTTCCCGGGCGGCACGGGATCGATCTCGCTGACGAACCCGGACGACCTGCTCACGACGGGCATCGAGGTCTCGGTGCGGCCGGTGGGCAAGAAGATCGAGCGGCTCTCGCTGCTCTCGGGCGGCGAGCGCTCGCTGGCCGCGGTCGCGCTGCTCACCGCCATCTTCAAGGCGCGACCGAGCCCGTTCTACATCCTCGACGAGGTGGAGGCGGCGCTCGACGACGCCAACCTCGGCCGCCTGCTGGGCGTGTTCGAGGCGCTGCGCGAGAACAGCCAGCTCATCGTCATCACGCACCAGAAGCGCACGATGGAGATCGCCGACGCGCTCTACGGCGTCTCGATGCGCCAGGACGGCGTCTCGGCGGTCGTGGGGCAGCGGATCAACGAGCGCGCCACGGCATGAGCGGGCGGTCGTGAACGCCGTCGAGTGGCTCGACGCGCACGCCGCGCGGCTGCGCCGCCGGCCCGATCTCGAGGCGCACGATCTCGTCGCCGCCGACGCGAGCGATCGGCTCCTCCTCGCGGCGGCGGGGGACCTGCGCGGAAGCGACGCCGTGGTGATCGGCGACCGCCACGGGGCGATCGCCCTGTCGCTGGCCGCCACGGGGACGACGGTACGCGCGCATCAGGACGCGCTCACGGGCGAGCGGGCCGCGCGCCTGAACGCCGTCGACGCCGGCCTGGCCTCGCCCGCCGACGACCCGGAGGACATCGCGGTGCCCGGTGTGACATGGCACGACCTCGGCCCGGAGCTCGTGCGCGGCGCCCGCACCGTGCTGCTGCAGCTGCCGCGCTCCCTCGACGCGCTCGACGAGATCGCCGGTCTCGTCGCGGCGCATGCCGACGCGGAGGTCCGGCTCGTCGCCGTCGGGCGGGTGAAGCACATGAGCCACGCCATGAACGACGTGCTCGCGCGGCACTTCGGCTCGGTCGCCGCCGACCGCGGGGTCGGGAAGTCGCGCGTGCTGCGGGCATCGGGTCCGCGCGGCGCGGCCGGGCCGGCGTGGCCCCGCGCCGAGCGACACGACGATCCGCGGCTCGTCGTGTGCGCGCACGGCGCCGCGTTCGCGGGCACGTCGATCGACATCGGCACGCGCTTCCTGCTCGGCTTCCTGCCCGACATGCCCGACGCCGAGTACGCGATCGATCTGGGGTGCGGCACGGGCGTGCTCGCCGCCTCGTACGCCCTGGCGCGCCCGGGCGCCCGCGTGCTGGCGACCGATCGATCGGCCGCGGCGGTCGCGTCGGCCCGCGCCACGGCCGACGCGAACGGTGTCGGCGACCGGGTGGCGGTGCGCCGCGACGACGGCCTCGCCTCTTGCCCCGACGCGAGCGCCGACCTCGTGCTGCTGAACCCGCCGTTCCACTCCGACGCCGCGGTGACGGCGCAGCTCGCGCCCCGCCTGTTCGCCGAGGCGGCGCGCGTGCTGCGCCCCGGCGGGCAGCTGTGGTGCGTGTGGAACTCGCACCTGGGCTACCGGCCGCAGCTCGAGCGGATCGTCGGGCCGACACGGCAGGCCGGGCGCAACGCCAAGTTCACCGTGACGGCGTCGGTGCGCCCCTGAGGGCGGATCGGTAGGCTTCGTGCCACGTGCGAGACGGGAGGAGCCGCTCATGGCCCAGCACATCGGGATCGTGTGGAACCCCAGCAAGACCACGAAGGACGAGCTCACGACGGCACTCGAGGAGGCGCTCTCCGGCGCCTCCGACGAGCCCCGCGTGACGTGGGTGGAGACCTCCGAGAACGACCCGGGCCGCGGCGCGGCGGATGCGGTGATCGCGGCCGGCGCGGATCTCGTCGTGGCGGCGGGCGGCGACGGCACGGTGCGCGTGGTCGCGGAGGCCGTGGCGGCCGCGGAGGGCGTGGAGCTCGCGATCGCGCCGCTGGGCACCGGGAACCTCCTGGCGCGCAACCTCGACGTGCCCATCAACGACCTTCCCGCCGCGTTCGCGCGGGCGCTGGACGGCGAGGCCGCCCCGATCGACCTGGGCTGGGTGAGCTTCGACGCCGACGGCGAGCGGCAGCGGCACGCGTTCGCCGTCATGGCCGGCTTCGGCGTGGACGCGCACATGATCACCGAGACCGACGACGACCTGAAGGACCGCGTGGGCTGGCTCGCCTACGTCGAGTCGCTCGGCCGTGCCGTCTCGGCCAGCGAGGTGATCGGCGTCCGGGTCTCGGAGAACGGCGCCGACCCGGTCGACGCGACCGCGCACACGCTGCTCGTCGGCAACTGCGGCACGGTGCAGGGCGGCATCACGCTGCTGCCCGACGCCGACCCGCGCGACGGAGAGCTCGACGTGCTCGTGCTCGACGCGGACGGCGTCGGCGGCTGGCTCGACACCATGCGCAACATGCTGTGGGACAACGGGCTCAAGCGCCTGCTGCCCGGCGACGACGCCGCCGCGCAGAGCAGCGCCTCGACCTCCCACCACCGCGTGCGCGCGCTGACCGTGGAGCTGGACGAGCCCCGCGAGTTCGAGATCGACGGCGACATCGTCGGGTCGGTCACGCGGCTCGAGTTCGAGGTGCAGCCCGCGGCCCTGCGCGTGCGCTGAATCAGCCCCGCCGGACCTCGGCGTAGAGCGCGGCCGTGCGGTCGGCGATCGACGACCACGAGAACTCCCGCTCGGCCCGCCGGCGCCCCGCCGCGCCGAGCTCGCGCGCGCGATCCGGATCCGACACCATCTCGGTCAGCGCGGCGGCGAGATCCGCCACGAAGCGATCCGGATCGGTCGGCGTGCCCGTGCCGTCGTCGAGCTGATCGATCGGGACGATCGCCCCCGTGACGCCGTCGGCGACGACCTCGGGGATGCCCCCGGTGCCCGTGCCGACGACGGGGGCGCCGCACGCCATGGCCTCCAGGTTGACGATGCCGAGGGGCTCGTACACCGAGGGGCACACGAAGGTCGTCGCGGCCGAGAGCAGCGCGCACAGCTCGTGCCGCGGCAGATGCCGGTCGATCCACACGATGCCGTCGCGCTCCGCCCGCAGCTCGGCCACGAGCCCCTCGACCTCCGCCATGATCTCGGCGGTGTCCGGCGCGCCCGCGCACAGCACGAGCTGCACCTCGGGAGGCAGCAGGCGGGCCGCGCGCAGCAGGTACGGCAGGCCCTTCTGGCGCGTGATGCGCCCCACGAAGACGATCGAAGGACGATCCGGATCGGCGCCCAGCGCGCGCACCGTGTCGGCGTCGTCCACGCGGCGCCAGCCGTCCAGGTCGATGCCGTTGTGGATCACGCGCACGCGCTCCGGGTCGAGCTGCGGATAGACGCGCAGCAGGTCGCGTCGCATGCCCTCGCTCACTGCGACCACCGCATCGGCCGCCGTCAGCGCGTCGCGCTCGATCCAGCTCGACAGGCGGTAGCCGCCGCCGAGCTGCTCGGCCTTCCACGGGCGCAGCGGCTCGAGGCTGTGGGCCGTGGCGATGTGCGGGATGCCGTGGAGCATCTTCGCGACGTGCCCGGCGAAGTTCGCGTACCAGGTGTGCGAGTGCACGAGGTCGGCGCCCGCCGCGTCGCGTGCGATCTCGAGGTCGGTGCCCATGGCCTGCAGCGCGCCGTTCGCCCCGGCGAGGCCCTCGGGCACGGCGTACGAGAAGGTGCCTGGCTCGTCGCGCGGCGCGCCGAAGCAGCGCACGACGACGTCGAGCGGAGCGCCCCCGACCCCTTCGCGGGCGCGCAGGGCCCTCGCCAGTTCCGCAACGTGCACGCCGGCGCCGCCGTAGACCTCGGGCGGATACTCCCGGCTGAGCAGATCGATGCGCATGCGAACAACGTACTGCGGCGGGCGCGGCGGCGGGAGGAGTGCGGGACGGAAACGGAATATCAACCCCTCCCGTTCCGGGCGGCGCGCCACTAGGGTCGGGGCAGGAGCGCGACGAAGGGGCGGCACACCCATGGCGGCGACGAAGAAGGTGCTCGGGATCGTCCTCGCGGGCGGCGAGGGGAAGCGGCTCATGCCGCTCACGCTCGATCGGGCCAAGCCCGCCGTGCCCTTCGGAGGCCACTACCGGCTCATCGACTTCGCGCTGTCGAACCTCATCAACTCGGGGCTGCGCCAGATCGTCGTGCTCACGCAGTACAAATCGCACAGCCTCGACCGCCACATCTCCAAGCTGTGGCGGCTGAGCGGGCTGCTGAACTCCTACGTCACGTCGATCCCGGCGCAGCAGCGCCTCGGCAAGCGCTGGTACCTGGGGTCGGCCGACGCGATCCTGCAGAACCTCAACCTCGTGCGCGACGAGCGGCCCGACTACATCGCGGTGGTCGGCGCCGACCACGTCTACCGCATGGACTTCGAGCAGATGATCGAGGCGCACATCGCCTCGGGTGCGGAGTGCACCGTGGCGGCGATCCGCCAGCCGATCTCGCTCGCCAACCAATTCGGCGTGATCGAGACGGAAGCGGACCGACCCGGCATGATCCGCGAGTTCCTCGAGAAGCCGCAGAAGCCGCAGGGGCTGGCCGACTCGCCGAACGAGGTGCTCGCCTCGATGGGCAACTACGTCTTCACGACCGACGCGCTCGTCGAGGCCGTGCTGGCCGACGGCGAGAACGAGAGCTCGAAGCACGACATGGGTGGCGACATCGTGCCCTACTTCGTGGAGCGCGGCACCGCCGCGGTGTACGACATGAAGGACAACGAGGTGCCGGGCAGCACGCCACGCGATCGCTACTACTGGCGCGACGTCGGCACGATCGAGTCGTACTTCGAGGCCCACCAGGACCTCATCTCGGTGCTGCCGATCTTCAACCTCTACAACGACGAGTGGCCCATCTTCAGCCGCCAGGACAACATGCCGCCCGCCAAGTTCACGCGCGACGCCCGCGGCACGCTCAGCACCGTGATCGACTCGATCGTCTCGCTCGGATCGGTGATCTCCGGCGCCCACATCGAGCGCAGCGTGGTGGGCACGCACACGATGGTCGAGTCCGGGGCACTGCTGACCGACTCCATCGTGTTCGACCACGCCCGCGTGGCCGCCGGCGCCACCGTGCGCCGCGCGATCCTCGACAAGAACGTCGTCGTCGACGCGGGCGCGACGATCGGGGTCGACCCGGCGGCGGACCTCGCACGCGGCTTCACCGTGACGGAGACGGGCATCACGGTGGTGGGCAAGGACGCGCACGTCACGCGTGAGTGACGGCCGAACTAGGCTGGGACCATGGCAGAACGGTGGTCTCTGGGGCGTGCCCTGCGCGGCATGTTCGTCAAGCCGAGGATCGACGACGACACGTGGGACGACCTGGAGACCGCGCTGATCACGGCCGACTTCGGGCCGGACATCGCCGAGCAGGTGATCGACGACCTGCGCGAGAAGGTCGCGCGCTACGGCACGACCGACCCCGCCGACCTGCAGCGCATGCTGCGGGAGTCGCTCGAGGAGCGCTTCGCGCGCTTCGACACGACGCTCAAGCTCACCGAGCGCCCCGCCGTCGTGCTCGTGGTCGGCGTGAACGGGGTGGGCAAGACGACGACGATCGGCAAGTTCGCGAACTTCCTGCGGCGGTACGGCCGCTCGATCGTCGTGGGCGCGGCCGACACGTTCCGGGCCGCGGCCGTCGACCAGCTGGCCACGTGGGCCGAGCGCGGGGGAGCGGCGATCGTGCGTCCCCAGCAGGAGGGCCAGGATCCCGCGTCGGTGGCGTTCCAGACGATCACGTACGCCAAGGAGACCGGCACCGAGATCGTGCTCGTCGACACGGCGGGGCGCCTGCACACCAAGGGCGGCCTCATGGACGAGCTGACGAAGATCCGCCGCGTCATCGAGAAGCAGGCGCCCATCAGTGAGGTGCTGCTCGTGCTCGACGCCACCACGGGTCAGAACGGCGTGAAGCAGGCCGAGGCGTTCCTCGAGCACGCCGGCGTGACGGGACTGGTGATCACCAAGCTCGACGGCTCCGCGAAGGGCGGTTTCGTGCTGTCGGTGCAGGAGCGCACGGGCATCCCCGTGAAGCTGCTGGGCCAGGGCGAGGGGATCGGCGACCTCACCGGATTCACGCCGCACGTGTTCGTCGAGCAGCTGGTCTCCTGAGCGCGGCGCGCCCGGGCGGCTCGGCGTCTGGCCCCGCCGCGGCGATGCTGGTTGTATAGCGCCATGGCGATCGAACACGACTTCTTCGGACTGCTGGAGACGGGCCCCGACGGCTCGATCTTCTGGTCCGAGAGCGTCGACCTGGGGGACATGCGGGTGACGGTGGATCTGACCGCCCCGGATCAGGACGAGGTGACGCAGGACGCGCTGGACGCGGCCGCGGCGATCGTCTCGAGCCTCGAGGAGATGGACCGCAGGGCGCGGATCGCGATGCTCGGCGAGGTCGACAACCGCGCCAGCGAGGTGACCGAGTACATCCTGATGCAGCAGGAGCAGCTCGGCGACGAGCTCGAGGACTTCCTCGTCGACGTCTCCGGCGACGCGGCCGTCGACATCATCCGGTCGATGAACCTGACGAGCGTGACGATCCTCGCCGACGAGCACGGCGGCGACGACCCGTTCGCCGTCATGGAGTACGCCCTCGATCCCGACGCCGCCGATGACGTGCTGCTGGTGAACCTGTCGGGCGACGGCGAGATCCAGTCGGTCACGAGCGCCGACTGAGCGCGCGAGTGTCAGCCCGTCACAACCCCGCGGCGATGAGCTCGGCCGTGAACGCGTCGGACGGCGCGGCGTAGACCGCCTCGGTCGGACCCGACTCGACGACGCGCCCGTCGCGCATCACGGCGACGCGGTCGCTCACGCGGCGCACGACGGCGAGATCGTGCGAGATGAACACCATCGCGAGGCCCTCGTCGCGCTGCAGGCGCAGGAGCAGATCGAGGATGCCCGCCTGCGTCGTCACGTCGAGGGCCGATACCGGCTCGTCGCATACGAGCACGTCGGGCCGCGCGGCCAGCGCGCGGGCGATCGCGACCCGCTGCCGCTGCCCGCCCGAGAGCGTCGCGGGCCGCCGGCGCAGCACCGCGGGCGGCAGGCCGACGCGGTTCAGCAGCTCGCGCGGCTCGGGCGCGTCGCCGCGCCGCGCGTGGCGCAGGATCCGCTCCACCGTGTGGCGGGGATCGAAGGAGCCCAGCGGATCCTGCGGCACGAGCCGGATGCACCGCGCGGTGCGATCGACGCCGCCGGAGTCGGGGCGCTCGGCCCCGATGAGCAGCCGCGCGAGCGTGGACTTGCCCGAGCCCGACTCGCCGACGACGCCGACCACCTCGCCCGCGCGCAGCTCGAGGTCGACGCCGTCGACGGCGACGACGTCGCGATAGCGCTTGGTGACGCCGGTTGCCGCGAGGAGTGGGCGGCGCGGGGTGGCGGTGGTCGCTTCATCTCCGGTCGCCTCGCGACCTCCGTTCAGCAACCGGGGGACGTCGGCGGGCTTGGGGCCGGCGGGGACGGCGGCCAGGAGGGCGCGCGTGACCTCGTGGCGCGGATCCTCGAGCACCGCCGACGCGGCGCCGTCCTCGACGACGCGCCCCGCATCGAGCACCGCGATCCGGTCGGCGACGCGCGCGACCGCGCGGAGGTCGTGGCTGACGAGCACGAGGGCCGCGCCCTCGTCGCGCAGCCGTCCGAGACGGTCGAGCACGCGCACGGCGGTGGTGGCATCGAGCGCCGTGGTGGGCTCGTCGGCCACGAGCACCCGCGCCCCGCCGACGACGGCCGAGGCGATGAGGGCGCGCTGGCGCATGCCGCCCGACAGCTCCCCGGAGCGCCGGCGCAGGAGCGCCTCGGCGTCGGGCAGGCCCGCGGCCTCCATCGCCGCGACCACGCGCCGGCGCCGCTCGGCGCGGCGCACGCGCCGCACCGCGAGCGCCTCGCCGACCTCGGCCTCGATCGTGCGCAGCGGATCGAGGGACTGCAGCGCGTCCTGCAGCACGAGCGCCACGTCGCGGCCGCGCATCGCGCGCCGCCCGCGGCGGCCGAGGCGCGTCAGGTCGCGGCCGGCGACCTCGAGCACGTCGGCACGCACATGGACGCCCGCGTCGTCGTGGGTGAGGCCCAGCAGGGTGCGCGCGAGCACCGACTTGCCGGCGCCGGACTCTCCGACGATCGCGAGGCACTCGCCGGGCGCGACCGCCAGCGACACGTCGTGCAGCACCCGGCCCGCGCCGGGCAGATCGACGGAGAGGAAGCGGACGTCGACGGCGCTCATGACTCGGACGCTCCCAGCCGGCGGCCCAGCACGGTGAGCACCGTCGCGGTCGCGACGATCGCGAGGCCGGGGAACACGGTCATCCACCATCCCGTCGAGATGTACACGCGCCCGGCGTTGAGCATGGCGCCCCACTCGGGCGAGGGCGGCGGCGAGCCGAGCCCGAGGAAGCTCAGCGCCGAGACCCAGACGATGGCCTGCCCGATGCCGAGCGTCGCGGTGGACACGAGCGGCCACAGCGTGTTGGGCGCGATGTGCCGGGCGAACAGGGTGAGCGGGCCCGTGCCCTCGAGACGGGCGTAGCCGACGTAGTCGCTGCGCGCCACGCCGCGCACGCGCGAGCGCAGGATGCGCGCGTAGCCGGGCGCCGTTGCGAGCCCGATCGCGAGGACCGAGCTGCCCGTGCCCGGCCCGAGGATCGCGACGAGCAGCAGCGCCATGACGAGGGTCGGCAGGGCGAACAGCACCTCGACGGCGCGGCCGAGGGCGGCGTCGAGCCAGGCGGGGCCGAGCCCCGCCGCGAAGCCGATGACGAGCCCCAGACCGATGCCCAGCGCGGTCGCGGCCAGGCCGATCCCCGCCGAGGCGCCGGCGCCGTGCACGATACGGGTGAGGATGTCGCGCCCCGACTCGTCGGTGCCGAACGGATGCGCCGCCGAGGGCGCCTGGAAGGCCTCGGCCGGCGCGATGGCGAGCGGGTCTCCCGGCGCGACGAGCGCCGGCCACGCGACGGCGACGAGGAGGAGGACGAGGCACGCGAGCGCGATCGCGCCGGGCGCGCCCAGCCGCCGCAGCCCGGGCAGGCGGCTCACGATCGCCGTCACGATCCCACCGCCACATCCGGGGCGCGCAGCGCGGCGGGCCGCGGCCCGCGCAGGCGCGGATCGACGAAGAGCTCCACGACGTCGGTGACGACGACGACCGCCACGTACAGCAGCGCGACGACCGTGACGGCGCCGATGACGAGGGGCACGTCGCGGGCGAGCGCCGCGTCCTGCAGCAGGCGCCCCAGCCCGGGGCGGGCGAAGAGCACCTCGACGACCACGGCGCCCGAGAGCAGGTTGCCGAACGCCCAGCCCGACAGCGCGAGGGCGGGAAGGGACGCGTGCCGCAGGGTGTGCCGCAGCAGCACGCGCGGCTCGCCCGCGCCGCGTGCCCGCGCCGTGACGGCGAACGGCGCGGCGTCGGCCTCGAGCAGGGCATCGTGCGAGACCTGCGCGAGGAAGCCGGCGATCGGCACGGCCAGCGTGACGACCGGCAGCACGAGGCCCGCCGGATCCGCGCCCTGGCTCGTGGCCGGCAGCAGGCCGAGCGACGACGCGAACACGAGGATGAGCACGGCGCCGAGCCAGAACCCGGGCATCACGGTCGCGACGATCTCGACGCCCCGCAGCACCGCGTCGGTGACGCGCGCGAGGCGCCCGCGCACCGCGGTGGTGAGGATCGCGCCGGCGACGGCGAGCGCCCACGCCAGCACGAGCGCGAGCGCGGCGAGCAGCAGCGTGCCGGGCAGCTGCTCGCCGATCAGCTCGCCCACCGGCTGCCGCCGCGCGTACGAGTCGCCCAGCTGCAGGGTGGCGATCCGCCACAGCTGCACGAGGTACTGCACGACGAGCGGCTGGTCGAGGCCGTACTGCTCGCGCGCGGCGGCCACCGCGTCCGGGCCGGCCTGCGAGCCGGGCCCGCCGAGGATCGCCTCGAGCGGATCGCCCGACGAGCGCAGCGCGAAGAACACGATGGTCGCGACGAGCCAGACGACCAGCAGCGCGCCGCCGATCCGCCCCGCGATCCACCGCAGCGCGGGGAGCGCCCGCGCCCGGCTCATCCGAGCAGCTGGGCGTTCAGCAGCAGCGGCGTCGAGATGGTGTGCAGCGGCTCGACGCCCTCGACGCCCTTCGTGAGGAAGTGGTTCTGCTGGTCGTACAGCGGCAGCACCGTGTGGCTGTCGAGGATGATCCGCTGCGCGTCGGCGTACAGCTCGGCGCGCTCGGCGTCGTCCGTGGTCGCCAGGGCGGCCTCGAGCAGCGCGTCGAGCTCGGGATCCTGCAGCATCGCGTGGTTCGCGAAGTACCCGGACGGCGCCGGCACCGTGCCCTCGGAGTGGTACAGGATGCGCAGCACGTCGGGACCCACCGTGGTGTACGGCGCCGAGACGGCCTCGTACTCGTGCGCGGCGAGCGCGCCGTACCAGCTGGACAGGTCGACGGGCTCCAGCTGCACGTCGAAGCCGACGGCGGCGGTGTTCGCCTGGATCTGCTCGAACAGCGACTGCTCGGCCGCCGTGGACTGGTTCGTCGAGACGGGGAAGCGCACGGTCAGGGGCGTGCCGTCCTTCTCGCGCACGCCGTCGCCGTCCGCGTCGGTCCAGCCCGCCTCGTCCAGCAGCTCCGCGGCGCGGTCGGCGTCGGTCGCGAACGTCTCCTCATCCGACACGCCCATCGGCTCGACGCTCGAGAGCACCGAGTACGAGCGCGCGGCGGTGCCGTGGAACAGCGACTCGATGCCCGGGTTCGGGTCGGCGGCGCGCACGAACGCCTCGCGCACGAGCGGGTCGTCGAACGGCGGCTGGCTGGAGTTCAGCTCGATGCGGTTGGACGCCGCGGGGCGCGGCGCGTCGATGTGCGCGATGCCCTGGCCCTCGGCCGCCGCGATGTCGCTGGGCAGCGGGTTGTCGATCACCTGCACCTCGCCCGAGGCGAGCGCGGCCTGACGCGTGGCGGCGTCGGGGATGAAGCGCCACTCGACGCGCTCCACGTACGCCGGGCCGTCGTGCCCCTGGGGGTTCGTCGGCACGTAGTCGTCGTTGCGGGTGAGCACGACGCGGTCCTGGGGCGTCCAGCTCTCGACGACGAAGGGACCGGTGCCCACGGGGGCGAGGCAGTTCTCCTCCTGCCCGCGCGCGATGCCGGCCGGCGACTGCATGGCCGCCCAGTGCTGGCTCAGCACCTCGAGCAGCGCCGACTTGGGCGTGGAGAGGCGGAAGCGCACGTGCGTGGGGTCGACGACCTCGACGGCGTCGATCTGCTGCACCGCCAGCCAGCCCGTGGACGATCCCGTGTCCGGGTCCTGCAGGTGCTCGATGTTGGCCTTCACGGCCTCGGCGTCGAACGGCGTGCCGTCGGTGAAGGTCACGTCGTCGCGCAGCGTGAGATCCCACGTCAGGCCGTCCTCGGACGTGGTCCAGTCGGTGGCGAGCCACGGCACGATCTCGCCGTCGGCGTCGCGGCCCACGAGGGGCTCGAGGAACTGGGTCGCGAGCAGCGCCTGCGGGTAGTTGCCGCCGACATGCGGGTCGAGGCAGGTGGGCTCCGCGTCGCCCGTCGCGTAGACGAGCGTGCCACCCTCGATCGGCTCGGCGCCGTCGTCGGGGGACGCGCCCCCGGTGCAGCCGGCCAGCAGGAGGGCGAGCATTCCCGCGGCGAGCGCGGGCAGGGCACGACGATTCATGACGTCCTTCGGGTGAAAGATGGATCGCGTCCAACAATGGATCGCAAGGATCCAGCGTAGCGCGCGGCGGACGCGCGGGCTCCGCCGGTGCGGCCCGGATCAGACGGCCTGCGCGAACTCCGCGGGCGCCCCGTCGACGAGGTGGCGCAGGTGCGCGGGGATCTCGCGCCCCTTCTCGCGCATGGACTGCGCCCACAGGCGCCCCGCGCGGTACGAGGAGCGCACGAGCGGGCCGGCGAGCACGCCGAGGAAGCCGATCTGCTCCGCAACCGCCTTGAGCTCGACGAACTCGTCGGGCTTGACCCAGCGCTGCACCGGCAGGTGGCGGGGCGAGGGGCGCAGGTACTGCGTGAGGGTGATGATGTCGCAGCCCGCGTCGTGCAGGTCGTGGAGCGCCTGCACGACCTCCTCCGGCTCCTCGCCCATGCCGAGGATGAGGTTCGACTTCGTGATGAGCCCGGCCTCGTGCGCCTGCGTGAGCACGCCGAGCGAGCGCTCGTACGTGAAGGCGGGGCGGATGCGCTTGAACACGCGCGGCACCGTCTCGACGTTGTGCGCGAACACCTCGGGGCGCGCGTCGAAGACCTGGCCGAGGTGCTCCGGCTTGCCCGACATGTCGTTGGCGAGCAGCTCCACGCCCGTGTTCGGGTTGAGCGCGTGGATGCGTCGCACCGTCTCGGCGTTGAGCCAGGCGCCCTCATCGGGCAGGTCGTCGCGGGCCACGCTCGTGACGGTGGCGTAGCGCAGGCCCATGCGGCGCACCGACTCGGCCACGCGCCGCGGCTCGTCCGTGTCGTAGTCGGCGGGCTTGCCGGTGTCGATCTGGCAGAAGTCGCAGCGGCGCGTGCACTGCGAGCCGCCGATGAGGAAGGTGGCCTCGCGGTCCTCCCAGCACTCGTAGATGTTGGGGCACCCGGCCTCCTGGCACACGGTGTGCAGGTCCTCGCCCTTCACGAGCTCGTGCAGCTGCCGGTACTCCGGCCCCTGGCGCACGCGGGTCTTGATCCACTCCGGCTTCTTCTCGATGGGGGTGGCCGCGTTGCGCACCTCCAGGCGCAGCAGCTTGCGCCCGTTCGGCGCGGTCTGGGCGGGGGCGGCGGGGGAGCAGGCGGTCACGCGGGGATCCTCTCGAAGGTGCGGCGGAAGGCCCCCGCGACGGCGTCCTTGACGCCGCGGGGAGACAGGTCGCGCCCGGTCTCGAGCGCCATGGTGGTCGTGTGGGCGTCGCTCAGCCCGCACGGCACGATGCGCTCGAACGGCGCGAGCGGGTTGTCGCAGTTGAGGGCGAAGCCGTGCATGGTCACGCCCTGCTGCACGCGCATGCCGATGGCGGCGATCTTCGCGGCCGGCCCCGACCCGCGCTCGATCCACACGCCGCTTCGCCCGTCGATCCGGGTGCCCTCGACGCCGTAGTCGCGCAGCACCTCGATGAGCATGTCCTCGATCGCGCGGACGCACGCGACGGCATCGCCGCGATCCGCCACTCGCATGATCGGGTAGCCGACGAGCTGGCCGGGGCCGTGCCACGTGATCCGGCCGCCGCGGTCCACGTCGATCACCGGGGTGTCGGCGTCGCGCGGCCGGTCCTCGGGCTGCGTGCGCGAGCCGGCGGTGTAGACCGCCCCGTGCTCGAGGAGGATGAGCGTCTCGGGGCGGCGGCCGTCCCGCACCTCGGCGTGGATGCGGCGCTGCAGCTCCCAGCCGTCGAGATAGGGGACGACGTCCGGCGCGAACCCCGGTTCGAGCACGTCGAACATCGAGCCTCCCCGTTCGGTCGGACGTCGTCCCGGTCCTATTCCTAGACCGCGTCCAATAATACGCACGAGCCTACACTGGTGCGATGCAGAGCGCGGCGGGCAGGCCAGGCAGGCCGAAGGCGATCTCGCGCGAGATGCTCGCCGAGGCCGCGTGCGAGCTGTTCCTCGAGCAGGGCTTCGACGACACCTCCGTGGCCGACATCGCGCGCCGGGCCGGCATCGCCCGCTCGAGCTTCTTCAACTACGCCCCGTCGAAGTCCTCGCTGCTGTGGGCGGGGCTGGACGAGCGGATCGACGCGCTCGCCGCGGCGCTCGGGGCCGGCGAGGACCCGGCCGCGGCGGTGGCCGCCATGGCCGACGGCTTCGCGCCCGACGCGCTCGCGCTCGCGCACGCGAACGCCGCCGCCATGGGGATCGAGGCCGAGCTCGAGCGCGAGTCGGCGCTGCGGCTCGTTCGGATCGGCGGTCTCGTGGCCGAGGCGCTGCGACGCCGCGGCACGGGCGAGCTCGCCGCAGAGGTCGCGGGCGCGGCCCACGGCGCGGCCGTCGTGGCGGCGATCCGGCACTGGGCGCGCATCGGCCCCGGCGCCCGCCCGCTGTCGGCGGTGGTGCGGGAGGCGCTGGAGGCCGTGCGCGGCTGACGCGCCGCGCCCGGACACGACCCTGCCCCGGGACACGACCGTGCCCCGGGCGGTTTTCCACCCGGGGCACGGCACAGCGGTGAGCGATCAGCCCAGGGCGACCGCCATCTCGTTGGGCGCCTCGTCGAGCTCGACCGAGGCGACGATCTCGCCCGTGGTGAGGTCGACGGCGTGCAGCGTGTTCGCCGCCGGCTCGCTGATGTAGGCGATGTCGCCGTTCACGACGATCGCGGGGTGCGGATCCTGCCAGTGCCTTAGATCCAGTCGCAGGCCACGATGAAGTTCTCGGAGTCAACGATCGGACCAAATTGCACGCTTCGGACCATCGGGTAAGCGATCATGTCGTACCGACGCTGATTCGAATTCACACACGTGTGGAACTGAGAGACCGTCTTGACCATCTCATACGCCGCCCCGGGCGCCCGAGCCGAGCCAGTCTCCTCCTGGAAGCAGAACGGACCGGTGCATCCGTCGCGCAGCACGATGCGAAGATCATGCTGGTAGACGTTGTTCGTGCCGCTGCAGTAGTTCTGACCGCCCCAGTAGAGCTGGCCGTTCAGCTTCGCGATTTGAACGAAGTGGCCGGTGCAGTATGTTCCTGCAGACCAGGCTGTGCGGACCAGGTCGCCGTCTTCGTTCGGCAACTCATCCGGAAGCATGAAGACGTAGTCTCCGTCCTCGTAGAAGTAGAACGTCGCGCCCTTGACGTCTTGCTCCACCGATACGACCTCGCCCGTGATTCCCTGCCGGGCCAGCTCTTCGGCATCGATCGGCGGTGCACTTGCGGTAGGGCCGTCCTCGATCACGTTTCCGCCGAGGACTCGGGGTTCCGACGACGAATGAACCGTAGGTGCCGGGTCCGCGGGTTCCTTCCCGTCCGCCGCGTTCGCCACCGCTGGACTTCCGATGAGTAGAACCGCGGCGAAAACAGCCGTCGTGATCCTTCTAAGCTTGCGCACTGCGGGACCTGCCCTTCTCATGTGGGAATCGCGCGTCAGTGGCGCGAACAGCTGCGATGAGCCGCTTTATCATCGAGGCGTCCAGTTCGGAGGTGCAAGTGAACGTTTCTCCCGATAGCCCGCTCGACGGGCTCCTGAGCGGGCGCAACCAAGCATTTGATGCGCTCGAAGTCGCCCTGGCGTCCGCGGAGGATGTGGATGAGCGCATTGCGGATGCCTGTGCGCGGGGAGCGACCACTGACGAGCTAGCGGCGACGCTCGGAGTGACTACATCGGTGGCGCACGAGCTTGCCGCCGGAACGACGACGTTCTCCGACTTTCTCCTTCGGAGCGCCATCACCGGTTCGTTGCCGGACCGGTCACGAGGGGCGAGGCGTGCGGTTGCTTTTCGCAACGCGGGCCTCGCGGAGCCGAAGCAGTAGGGCTCCGACCTTGACGGCTCGAGCCTAGGCCACCGCCAGGCGGCCCTCGGCGGCGGGGCCCTCCGGCGCCTCGGCGTCGGATCCCGGGGAGGTCGCGCAGCCGGCCAGCAGCAGGCCGGCGGCGCTCAGGGCGGTCGCCGTGGCGAGCATCCTCTGGTGTCGTCGTCTCATCGTGTTTCCCTTCGTTCGGCCCCTCATCGGGAGAGGCCCTCTGCGATGCGTTCGCTGTTGGTGCGCATCATGGACAGGTAGGTGTCGGCGCCCTCGCCCTCGGCGGTGAGCGACTCGGTGAACAGCTCGGTCACCTGCACGTCGATGCCGGCCTCCTCGGCGAGCACCTGCATGAGCCGATCCGGCTGCGACGACTCCGCGAAGATCGTCGAGACGCCCGCGGCGCGGATCGCGTCGGTGAGGCCGAGCAGATCGCTCGCGCTGGGCGCGGCGAGGGTGCTGCCGCCCGGGATCACGGCGCCGACGATCTCGAAGCCGAAGCGCTCGGCGAGGTAGCCGAAGACGTGGTGGTTCGTGACGAGCTGCCGGCGCTCGGCCGGGATCGCGGCGAAGGCCGCCGTCATCTCGTCGTCGAGCGCGACGAGCTCCGCGCGGTAGGCGGCGACGTCGGCCTCGAGCGCGGCGTCGTCGACGCCGCCGAGGGCCGCGAGCTCGGGCGCGAGCGCGTCGACGACCGCGATCATCTGGGCCGGATCCGTCCAGAAGTGCGGATCGTCCGCGCCGCCCGCGTCGGCGCTCGCATACGCGAGCACGTCCACGTGATCGCCGGCCACGAAGGTCGTCACGCCCTCGCCCGCCGCGCGATCGAGGTGCTGCTGCAGGCCCTGTGATGGGCGTGTCCGAATACGCAACGCCCCCCGATCCGATCCGCCGCACCTCCGCCCCGCTGCTGTGGGCGCGGGATGTCTGCTTCGCCTACGACGGCGCCGACGTGGTCCACGACGTCTCGCTCGAGCTGCCGCGCGGCGCGGTCACGGCGCTGTGCGGGGCGAACGGGTCGGGCAAGTCGACGCTCGTCGAGCTGCTGGCGGGGGTGAAGCGGCCGCGCGCTGGCGCCATCGAGCGGGGCGGATCGCTCGCGCTCGTCGTGCAGCGCCCCGATGTACCCGACGCGCTGCCGCTCACGGTCGGCGACGTCGTGCGCATGGGCACGTAGGGCACGCCGCGGTTGCGCGGGTCGCGGCCCGGCAGGAGGCCGCGCGGGCGATCGAGCGCGTCGAGCTGACGGGCATGGAGGATCGCCGCCTTGTGGAGCTCTCCGGCGGTCAGCGCCAGCGCGCGCTGCTGGCCCAGGGGCTCGTGCGCGGCGCCGACATCCTCATCCTCGACGAGCCCGCCGCGGGCCTCGACGCCGCCAGCCGCGACCGCGTGCGGGCCGCGCTGGTGGAGGAGGCGGCCAGGGGAGCGGCGGTGCTGTGCGTCACGCATGACGACGACGCGATCGCCGCGGCCGACCGCGTCATCCGGCTCGACGGCGGTGTGATCGTGCGGGAGAGCGTGCCGGCGGCCCTCGCGTAAACTCGTACGCACCATGGCTGCATTCGGCGATCTCTCCTCGCGTCTGACCGAGACGTTCCGCAATCTCCGCACGAAGGGCAAGCTGTCGGCGGCGGACGTCGACGGCACCGTCCGCGAGATCCGGCGCGCGCTGCTCGACGCCGACGTCGCCCTCGAGGTCGTCAAGGCCTTCACGGCGAAGGTGCGCGAGCGTGCCCTCGGCGACGAGGTGAACCGCGCGCTGAATCCCGCGCAGCAGGTCGTGCAGATCGTCAACGAGGAGCTCGTGGCGATCCTCGGCGGCCAGCAGCGCCGGCTCGAGTTCGCCAAGACGCCGCCGACGGTCATCATGCTCGCGGGCCTGCAGGGTTCCGGCAAGACGACCTTCGCGGGCAAGCTCGCGAAGATGCTCGAGAAGGACGGCCACACGCCGCTGCTCGTCGCGGCCGACCTGCAGCGCCCCAACGCCGTGAACCAGCTGCAGGTGGTCGCCGAGCGCGCCGGCGCGGCGATCTACGCGCCCGAGCCGGGCAACGGCGTGGGCGACCCGGTGAAGGTCTCGCGCGACGGCGTGGAGTTCGCCAGGCAGAAGCTGCACGACACCGTCATCATCGACACCGCCGGCCGCCTGGGCGTCGACGCCGAGCTCATGAAGCAGGCCGCGGACATCCGCAAGGCCACCGATCCGGACGAGGTGCTGTTCGTCATCGACGCGATGATCGGACAGGACGCCGTGAACACGGCGCGCGCCTTCCAGGAGGGCGTGGACTTCACCGGCGTCGTGCTGTCGAAGCTCGACGGCGACGCGCGAGGCGGCGCCGCGCTGTCGGTCGCCTCCGTCACGGGCCGGCCCATCATCTTCGCGTCCACGGGCGAAGGGCTCGACGACGTCGAGGCGTTCCACCCAGACCGCATGGCGAGCCGCATCCTCGACCTCGGCGACATCCTCACCCTCATCGAGCAGGCCCAGCAGGCCTTCGACGAGGAGGAGGCCCAGAAGGTCGCCGAGAAGCTCGCGAAGGAGGCCTTCACGCTCGAGGATTTCCTCGAGCAGATGCAGCAGCTCAAGAAGATGGGCTCCATGAAGAAGATGCTCGGGATGCTCCCGGGCATGGGCCAGATGAAGCAGCAGCTCGAGGACTTCGACGAGAGCGAGATCGACCGCACCGAGGCGATCATCCGCTCGATGACGCCCGCCGAGCGCCGGAACACGAAGATCCTGAACGGATCGCGCCGCTCCCGCATCGCGCGCGGATCGGGCGTGACGGTGACCGACGTGAACCAGCTCGTGAACCGCTTCGAGCAGGCCGCCAAGATGATGAAGACCGTCGCGCGCGGCGGCACGCCGAGCATCCCCGGCATGGGTGCCATGCCCGGCATGGGCCGGCCGGGCGCCTCGGCGAAGCGCGGCAAGCAGGCGAAGAAGAAGGGCGGCTCGCGCTCGGGCAACCCCGCCAAGCGCGCCGCCGAGAACGCCGGTCTGCCCGCCCAGCAGCCCACGGGCTCGGGCTTCGGCCTGGGCTCCGCGGGCGCGCAGCCGACCGAGGCCGACCTCGCGGAGATCCAGAAGCTGCTCGGCGGCCGCTGACTTCCGCAGGCCGGGTGAACCTCATCGGTTGCTGAACGGAGCGGCCGCAGGCCGCGGAGATGAAGCGACCACCGCAACCGGCCTGGCCGCGCTCAGGCCCCGGCTCGCCGCCAGGTGCTGTCGCGGCGCTCCTGCCGCCACGTGACCGGATCGCCCGTGACGCGCGCCGCGTCGGTCAGCCAGTACGTCGTGTCGGGCGACCACCCGGCGATCACGCTCGAGTGCTCGTCGTCGACCCGGATCGCGCGGCCCGCGCAGGCGAGGTAGCCCTCGACGGGCAGATGCACGGCGTCCCACTCGCGGGCGACGAGCGACCAGTCGGGGATGACCCACCTCCCGTCGCGCCCGGTCGCCTGGTACCAGTCGTGGCGCCGCGAGGCGGTGACGTCCAGCGGGTGGCGCCGGCACAGCTCGGCCCACTCGTCGATGCCCCGGATCTCGAGCACGCGGCCGGTGCCGCGCACGGGGATCGCGCGCACCTCCCGCCAGCCCAGGCTGTCCTCGACGAGCCGCACCCCGGCGGGCGTGCCGTCGCCCATCTCGCCCGTCGTGGCGAGAACGCCGGAGGGCGTCGACCACCACGTGTTGCTCCACGACGCCGAGACATCCCGCGGGGACTCGCGCTCCGCCCATGCCTCGCCCTCTGCCACCGCCGCCCGCCACGCCTCCAGAGCGGCGCGCGCGTCGCGCGGATCGGGCAGTGCGGCGTCGCCGCGATCGATCGCCCACTGCGGCGGGTGCGGCCCTGCCGACCACCAGCCGGTCGCGGGCAGATCCGCCACCCGCTGCGCCACGGCCGTCAGCGCGTCGCGCAGCTCGGGGAGGGCCGCGACGGCGTCCTCGCCGTCGGGCTCCTGCCAGTAGCGCGCGGCGTCGACCGCGCGAACGAGGGCCGCCGTGACGGCGGCGTCTTTGATGCCGCGCAGACCCCGGGCGAGCACGAGCCGCGCGAGCTCGGCCGGTTCCGGCGGCGGCGGGTCGGCCGCGCCCGGGCGGAAGAACCCCCACGAGAGCGTCGCTCCGCTGTGCTCCCGCGCGAGGTGGAACAGCCCGATCGAGACCGCGTCCGGCTCGCCGGTGCGGAGCAGCTCAAAGCAGAGGCGCCGGCCGCGCGGACCCGCCATGATCGCCTCCGCCCGCATGCGACGAGCGTATCGGGCTGGTGGGTGAACCTCATCGGTTGCGGAACGCCGGCGGCCGCAGGCCGCGGGGCTGAAGCGAAACCGCAACCGTCAGGGAGTCGCTGTGGTCGCTTCATCTTCGTTCGCTGTTGCTCACTTCGTTCAGCAACCGTGGGGTTTCACCGTTCGGTTGCACTCATCGGTTGCTGAACGGAGGCGCGCAGCGCCGGAGATGAAGCGACCACCGCAAGCCGCCGGATCGGGCTCAGGGGCCGGAGATACGGGTCCAGGCCGTGCGGCCGAGGGCGCGGTGGGTCGCCTCGGTCGAGGTGGGGTCGGCGTGCTCGCCGGCCCGTCGGGTGTCGTCTCGGGGTGCGTCCTTCGCGCGGCGGCCCTGCACGATCCGCCAGGCGATCGCCCAGCCGAACAGGGCCAGCAGGGCGAGGCCGCCGAGCATCTGCATCATGGGGCCGATCCTAGCCACACGATCCCGGATCGGGAATGGCTGTGACTCCCTTGGGCGTCAGGATCGGGTGAGCTCGGCGGCGCCGAAGGGGAAGGGGAAGAACCACGTGCCCGGGCGGGGCCATCCCTCGATCGGGTAGAACGCGATCCAGAGCCCGATCGCGACGATCGACACGACGACGATCGCGACGATGAGCCATAGGCGCCGCGTGAGCATGCGGGCCGCGTCGCGCGCGTCGACGGCGCGGCGGGCCACCGCGCGGAAGGCGCCGATGACGATGACGGCGATGGCCAGGTACACCAGCGGGCTCGGCCCGATCTCGATCTGGATGCACGTCTCGTCGGCCTCGCCGAAGCACTGGCCCTTGCTGCCGACGGCCAGGAACGAGTACAGCATCGCCGCGACGACGGCGCGGAGGAGGAACGAGCGGAACATCAGGAGCACCGGGCGCGCCTGCTCCAGGCGCTCGTCGTGCGGCGCCGGGGCCTCGCGGATGTCGCTCATACCCGTACTCTGGCAGGCGCCGGCGCTCGCCGGCAAGCCGAGCGGGTCAGAGCAGGCGTCGGGCGGAGGCCCAGGCAGTGAGCTCGTGGCGGGACGACAGCTGCAGCTTGCGGAGCACGGCCGACACGTGCGACTCCACCGTCTTGATCGAGATGAACAGCTCGCCGGCGACCTCCTTGTACGCGTAGCCGCGGGCGATGAGGCGCATCACCTCCTGCTCGCGGGCCGAGAGCCGGTCGAGCTCGTCGTCGGCCTGCGCGGTCTCGCCCGCCGCGGCACCGAACGCGTCGATGACGAAGCCGGCCAGGCGCGGCGAGAAGACCGCATCGCCCTCGGCGACCGTGCGCGCCGCGCGCGAGACCTCCTGCCCGGACGCGCCCTTCGTGATGTAGCCGCGGGCGCCCGCGCGGATGACGCGCACGACGTCCTCGGCGGCGTCCGACACCGACAGCGCGAGGAAGCGCGTGGCGGGCGAGAGCGGCGCCGCGCGGCGCAGTACCTCCTCGCCGCCGGTGCGCTCGCCCTCATCGCGCGACTCAGCGGTGAGCGGCAGGTGCACATCGAGCAGCACGACGTCGGGACGGGTCTCGGCGATCACCGCCACCGCCGCGGCGGCATCGGCGGCCTCGCCCACGACGCGCAGGTCGGCGGCGAGATCGTGGCGCAGGCCGGAGCGGAAGATCGAGTGGTCGTCGACGATGACGACGCGCAGCTCAGCCACGCCCGCCGCCCGCGGGGTAGCGGATGTGCACCTGCGTTCCGGTGCGGCCGGCGCCCGGGCCGACGGTGGCCGAGCCGCCGATCCGGCGCATGCGGCCGAGGATCGACTCGCGCACGCCCAGCCGGTCGGGCGGCACGTCGTCGAGCGAGAATCCCGGACCGCGGTCGCGCACGTACACGTCGACCGCGCCGTCCGATCCCTCGATGTACACCGACACCTCGCCGCCGGCGTGGCGTGCGGCGTTGAGCATGGCCTCGCGCGCCGCGGCGGCGACCTCGCCGCTGGCCCGCTCCGTCGAGGCGCCGGCCGAGACGACCGTCATGACGACCTCGTAGTCGAGCTCGAGGGCCGAGCCGTAGTCGCGCAGGTCGGTGGCGAGGTCGCTGTCGGCGGGCAGGTCGCCGTCGTACAGCCACGCACGCAGTTCGCGCTCCTGGGCGCGGGCGAGGCGGCCGGCCTCGCTCGAGGCGCCCGCCCGGTTCTGGATGAGCGCGAGCGTCTGCAGCACCGAGTCGTGCAGGTGCGCGGCCATCTCGGCGCGATGCTCGGCGCGGATGCTCGCCACACGCGCCGCCTGCAGCTCGCGCATCCGGGCGACGAACGTCGACGCCCACACCGCGGCGATCGCCACGACGATCGCGGGCGCGAGGAGCAGGGTCGTCCTCGGCGCGTGCTCGACCATCGTGACCGTCGCGAGCAGCTGCGACGCCAGCAGGATGGTCGCGACGGTCCGGACGACGACATCGTGTCGCGTCCCGCGCAGCGGATCGTGCCGATCGATCCAGGCGGACCACAGGCCGGCGAAGGCCGTCAGAGCAGTCGCCGCGACCAGGGTGAACCGCGCGGAGTAGACAGAGAAGCCGGCTTCGAGGAGGCGAGATGCCGTCCCGAGCAGGGGCAGCGTCAGCACCATCGCCAGCCCGAGCGCGATCCATGCCACCGGTGCCTCGCGCCGCACGCGCTCGGCGGGCCGAGCGACGGGCGTGAACGCCCACAGCCACGCGTACAGCAGCACCCCGGCGCCGAAGGCCACGGTCAGCAGGACGAACACGGCGCGCGTGGGGCCGACGCGCCAGCCGAGGTGGTCGGCCAGGCCGCCGGCCACGCCGGAGACGACGGCGTCGTTGCGCCGCACGAGGGGCGGCACGGCGACGGCGGGCAGCGGGGCGGCGAGCGCGGTCACGCCGGCCCCTCGGTGCGCGGGATCGGTGGCATGCCCCTAGCGAACCACACGGATCGGCGCGGCGGCGGGCGGTTCAGGGACGGATCAGGGGTGTCCCTCATAGCCGCTCGGCGCGACCGGCGGGGAGGATCGACTCATGACCTCCGCAACGCCCTCGCCGCCCGTCGCCGACGTGCCGGATCCCGCCCCGCGCCCCGAGGCGGCGCCGTGGAGCTGGATCCGCGACCTCGGACTCGTGCGCACCGACGGCTGGGCAGGCGGCGTGTGCGCGGCGATCGCGCAGCGCATCGGCGTCGACCCGATCATCGTTCGCGGCGTCTTCGCCGTCGCCACCGCGCTGGGGCTGCCCGGCCTATGGGTGTACGCCGCGTGCTGGGCGCTCCTGCCCGACGCGCAGGGGCGGATCGCGCTGCAGCTGCGGGCCGGATCCGCTCCGGCGCTGCTGGGCGCCCTCGCGACGGCCGCCCTCGCGCTGCTCGGATCCGCCGCCGGCGTCGTGCTCACCACGCTCGCGCTCGGGTGGGGGCCCGGACCCGCGGCCCTCTTCCTCGGCCTGGCCGCCCTCGTCATCGGCCTGGCGCTTATCGTCTGGCTGGCGCGGCGGTCCGCGCCGGCCACCATCGTCCCCGCATCCGGGGATGTCGGCGGGCCGTCGGACCCCGCCGAGCGCGACGGGGCGGCTTCGGGCGCCGCCCCGTCGCCTCCACTCGCCGAGCCGATCGCGCCGGAGCCCTCGGGCGACATGGCGGCCTGGCGCGCGCAGTACGACGCGTGGCGCGCGCAGCACGAGGCGTGGCGCCGCGGCCAGGCCGACGCCGAGCGCGCCGCGCGCGAGGAGGAACGGGCGCGCCGCCGCGAGCAGGCG
>NZ_JBMDJT010000031.1:0-32592 GCF_057809335.1 Microbacterium sp. FG3
CTTGCGTGAGGCACGCGTCAACCGCTCCCGGACCTATTGACATGAGGCAAGACGGCGTGTCATTCCGTGCGGTTGCGCGGCTGCCCGGGCGGCGCCCCGTCGCTGCCGTTGTCAAGGCGCTTTCGGGTCTGCGGCGGTGCGGGTGGAATGCCCGCATGAGCACCGATACGCGAGATTTCCGCCCGCACACCGCCATCGTGACCGCCTCCGATTCCGGCATGGGCCGCGCCACCGCCGTCGCGCTGGCCCGAGCCGGCCTCGACGTGGGTGTGACGTGGCACAGCGACGAGGAGGGCGCCCGCGAGACCGCCCGCCTCGTCGAAGCCGAGGGGCGACGCGCCGTCGTCGCGCACCTCGACGTCACCGACATCCCGGCCTGCGGCGACGTGATCGACGCGCTGGCCGAAGACCTCGGGGGCGTCGACGTCTTCGTCAACAGCGCGGGCACGGGCGACAGCGTGCCGTTCCTCGACCTGGACCTCGACAGCTGGCGGCGCGTGGTGGTCACCGATCTCGAGGGGGCGTTCGTCGTGATGCAGCGCGCCGCGCGACGGATGGTGTCCGCCGGCCGCGGCGGCCGGATCGTGGGCGTCACGAGCGTGCACGAGCACCAGCCCAAGATCGGATCGACCGCGTACGACGCGGCCAAGCACGGGCTCGGCGGGCTGCTGAAGACCATGGCGATCGAGCTGGCCGAGCACGGCATCACCGTCAACGCCGTGGCACCCGGCCTCGTCGCCACGCCGATGACGGGCATCGACCCCGCCGAGGCGTCCGAGACGCGGCGCCCCGGCATCCCGATCCCGCGCCCGGGCGTGCCCGAGGAGATCGCGGCCGTGATCGCCTTCCTCTGCTCCCCCTCCGCGTCCTACGTCACCGGGGCGAGCTGGCCGGTCGACGGCGGCATGCTGCAGATGGGTCCGATGGCCGGGGCGAGCCTCGAGAGCGACGACTGGCGCGGCGTCTGAGCGCGCCGCTACCGGGCGCTACGCGAGGATGTGCCCGGCGTCCTGAAGGGCGTCGCGCGCGCGGTCGGCCGCGTCGCTCGGCACCATGAGGACATCCCCGTCGTACGTCGAGACGACGAACACCGGGCAGCCCGCGGCCGACAGCGGCGACACCAGCGAGGTGACCACGCCCGTCATCCCGAACGGGATCGGCCCGGCCGCGTACAGGGCGATCCACGGGCCGTCGATCTCGGCCCCCTCAGGCGCAGATCCGGCGAGACAGACGATCGACAGCTCCTGCGGCGTGCGGGTGACGGAGACGAACGCCCCCGTCGCCAGCACCTCGTCCAGCGCGCGCGAGGAATCCCCCCGCGCGGGAAGACGGGCGACGACATACTCGCCGGGCAGCTCTCGCAGGGTGATCGAGGGAGGCGTCATGGGCGACTCGCTTCGGGAACGGCGCGGAAGACTCCCCCGCGGAGCCGCGACAGTCGCGCGTCACCCACATTACGCGCACCCGCGCGGGGCGATTCCGCGCGGAACCCGGTGGGGCGGGCGGGACTCGAACCCGCGGATCGTCGAGTTATGAGCTCGCTGCCTTGACCATCTTGGCTACCGCCCCGTGCGCATCGAGCCTACCGCGGCGCGGGATCCGAGCCGGCGTCGGGGCGCCCGCGGCGGTCGAGCAGGTCGTCCGGATCGCGCAGCGCGCGCAGCTCGTCCAACGGGGTCGACTCGGAGCCACGCTCTTCGCGGGCCACCGCCTCGTCGGACGGTGCCGCGCCGCCTCCGCGCCGGATGTCGAGCTGCTGACTCTCGCTGATGACCTGCGGGTGGTGGCGCGCAAGCAGGAACACCCCGACCGAGGCGACCGCGCCGGCGATCACGAAGATGACGAGCGCCCAGACGGGCGCATTGGTCGCCTCCCCCAGCACGAGCGCGCCGATGAGCACGGCGACGATCGGATCGATGACCGTGAGCCCGGCGATCACGAGGTCGGGCGGGCCCGACGAGTAGGCGGTCTGCACGAAGTACGCGCCGACGGCGCCCGCAGCCAGCAGCGCGACGAGGCAGACGATCGTGATCCACTCGAAGTCGCCCGCCTGGATGCGCATGATGACGACCTTCGCGAGCGTGGCGACGAAGCCGTACAGCACGCCGGCCGCCGTGATGTAGAAGAGCGCGTTCAGACGCCGGCGCAGGATCGCCCAGGCGCCACCGAGCAGGATCACCGTGACGAGCAGGATCGCGAGCACGATGAGCAGCTGGTACTCCGTGAGCGGGTGCTCGGTCGCGAACAGCGCCGCGACGATGACGAAGACGAAGATGCCGCCGATGCACAGGCCGATCGCCGTCAGGGACCGGCGCGTCGGCAGGTGGCCGGTGGCCTGCGCGTTCAGCAGCGTCGTGATGACGAGCGAGACGGCGCCGAGCGGCTGCACGACGATCAGCGGCGCGATCGCGAGCGCGCTGAGCTGGCAGAGGATCGCCACCCCCAGCAGCACCGTGCCGATGAGCCACGACGGGCGCCGCAGCAGGCTCAGCAGGTGCGCACCGCCGAGCCCGGTCTCCCCCGTCGCGCCCGAGAGCGTCTCGACCTTGCGCACGCCGCGGCTCTGGAACTGCGCGCCGAGCGACATGAACACCGCTCCGGCGAGAGCGAGGGGGATGCCCAGGAGCAGGCCGGGGTTCTGGAAGGCCCCGACGAGCTGCTCGCCGACGTCGTCCACACCCGAGGCCATCCCCCACATCACGCCTCCGAGCCTAGGCCACGGCGCCCGTCTCACCGGTGAGACGGCCGCTCCGGAAGCCGCGGACCGCCGAATTAGGCTGGGGGGATGGCCATCCTTCCCATCCGCATCTGGGGCGATCCCGTGCTGCACGCCCCCGCCGCCCCCGTCGACGAGGTCACGGACGAGATCCGCACCCTCGTCGCCGACATGTACGAGACGATGGATGCCGCCCCCGGCGTCGGCCTCGCGGCCCCGCAGGTCGGCGTGCCGCTGCGGCTGTTCGTCTACTCGCATGAGGACGACCAGGGACGGCCGTGGCGCGGCGTCGCGATCAACCCCGAGCTGTGGATGGTGCCGACCGAGCCTGGGCAGCCGGACGAGGACACCGAGTCGGAGGGCTGCCTGTCGTTCCCCGGCGAGCGGTTCCCGCTGCGCCGCTCGGATCGCGTCGTCGTCACGGCCAGCGACCTCGACGGCCGGCCGGTGCGGCTGGAGGTCGACGGCTGGCGCGCGCGCATCCTGCAGCACGAGTTCGATCATCTCGACGGGATCATCTACATCGATCGCGTCTCGGACGGCGACTGGAAGACGGCGCAGAAGATCTCGAAGAAGCGCGGCTGGGGCCGCCCGGGGGTCAGCTGGACACCGGGGGTCGACGACCTGGAGGGCTGAGGCGGGCAGTCCTCCCCGTGGCACGCACGGCGCTCCAGCCCTAGCGTGGGGGCCACAAGCATCCCTCGAACGGAGAACCCCATGTCCCGCGCGTCCCTCACCCGCTTCGCCCTCGCCGCCGGCACCGCGGCGCTCGTCGCCTCGTCGCTGGGCGGATGCGCCGGTCTCTCGCTTCCGGTCGGCGGCGCGACGCGCGACGACGAGACGCAGGAGGTCACCGAGGGCGGCACCGAGTCGGTGTTCGAGATCTCGGTCGGCGACTGCCTTCTCGAGCCCGACGGCCAGGAGGTGTTCGATGTCGAGGCCGTGCCGTGCGCGGAGCCGCACGAGTACGAGGTCTACCACGAGTTCGAAGTCGACCTCGGCGACGAGTGGCCCGGCACGGAGGCCATCGGCACCGCGGCCGACGAGGGCTGCCACCCCGAGTTCGAGGCCTTCACCGGCATCGCCTTCGAGGAGTCGGCGACGCTCTGGTACACCGCGTTCACGCCGCTCGAGGCCTCGTGGGCCCAGGGCGACCGCGTGGTGCAGTGCATCGTCTACGAGGCCTCGGACGACGCCGGCATGACCATCGTCCCCGTCGAGGGCTCGCTCGAGGGCGCCGCCCGCTGATTCGCACGGCGGCGGGCGAGCGCCGCGCTCAGCGCGCGTCGCGCCGGAACGCCTCGGGCGCGACGCGCGCGTGCAGCTCGCCCAGCACGTCCGCCTGCGAGCGGGCGCGCTCGGCGAGGTCGTGGAACGTCTCGGCGGGCAGCCCGAGATCCGGCGCGAGCGCCGCGAGCGTCTCCCAGCCGCCGAGCTTGCCGATCACGGCGCTGCGCATGAGCTCGAGCTCGAGCACCGGGGTCATGGGCGAGCCGGAGGGGCGGCCGTTCGTCTTCAGCCGACCGATCCGCTCGGCGAGCCAGGCCACCGCCTGCCGATAGGGACGCCGCCGCAGCTCCAGCGAGGGGATCAGATCGCGCAGGAAGGCCCGCTCGGCGGCGATCTCCTCGGCGATCCGCGCCAGGTCCGCGCCCAGCTCGGTGCCGGCGAAGGCCTTCGCCATGCGGCGGACGCGCGCGACACCGGCGGTCGCTCCCGTGAGGTGGTCGGACAGGTACAGGCCGAGGATCTCCCGATCGATCCCGACGGGCACGCGGTGCCCGTCGCCGACGGTCGTCGCCGCGTCGGAGCGATCCGCCGGAACGTCGCCGGGCGGCAGCTGGTCGTACGGCCAGCGGCGCCGGGCGCGCATGGGGGCGCTCGGCGTGCCGCGCCCGGCGGCGATCGCCTCGAGCACCTCCCGCAGCGTCTCGTCGGCGCCGTGACGCGGCGACCAGCCCAGCTCCTCGCGGGCACGCGTGGTGTCCATCACGGGCACGCGCATCGCCATGTCGAGCCACCCGGGATCGGCGGCCACGGCGTGCGCGCGCCAGGCCGCGTGCAGCAGCGGCCGCACCACCGCCGGCGGGATCGGCACGTGCCGACCGCGGCCCACGATCCGTGCGATCGCGCCGGCGTCGAGCACCGGATCGGTCGCGACGTTGAACGCCCCCACGGCGCCGCTCACGATGATCCGACGGTAGGCGTCGGCCACGTCCTCGCCGTGCACCACCTGCATGCGCAGGCCCGCCGGCAGCGGCACGACGGGCAGCGTGCCGGGACGCAGCAGCCGCGGGGGCAGGAGCGCACCGATGAACAGGCGCGTGATCTGCGCGCCCGCGTCGGCGTCGAACACGAGCGCGGGCCGCACGCGCGCCACGGCGAGCCCCCGCGCCTCGGCCTCGTCGAGCACGCGCTCCTGGTCGGCCTTGTCGGCGGAGTAGTGCGAGCTGCGGATGCCGGCGGTCGCCCACGACTCGTCCCGCGGCTCGTCGTCGCGCACGCCCGAGTACGCGCCCACCGACGATGCGCACACGAGGTGCGGCACACCGGCGCGCAGCATCGCCTCGACGACGCGGCGCGTGCCGTCGACGTTGGTGCGGCGCAGCAGCGCGCGGTTGCGGTTGGGCTGGATGAGCCAGGCCAGGTGCACGACCACATCGGCGCCCGCGAGCGCCTCGGCCAGGCGCGTGACCACCCGCTCCTCCCCCGCCGCGTCGGCCGCGGGCACGGCGATGTCGACGCGCTCCCAGCGCGCGGCGCGATACGGCTCGCTCGCGGTGTCGGGCACGCGGCGCGCGATCCCGACGATCTCGTCGACGCGCTCCTCGGCTTGCAGTGCATGAAGGAGCGCGGTGCCGACGTTGCCGCTCGCTCCGACGATGGCGACCTTCATCCCCTGCCTCCTTCGCGTGGCCTGTCACGATACTCGGCGATCCCGACGACCACGGCGACGGGCTTGCCACCCGCGGGCGGCACGACTAGGACGTCAGCGCGGCACGGGCACGAGCTGGACGCTCGTCAGGGACCCGCGGTCGACGACGGCCGTCATCATCGTGCACACCGGCTGCCGCCGCCGATCCGTCGGCGATCCGGGGTTGAGCACGCGCATCCCGCGCGGCGTGACGCTGTCCCACGGGATGTGGCTGTGACCGAACACGAGCACGCCGGGCGGATCGTCGGCGAAGGCCTCGTCCGCGCGCCGCTCCCGCCCGCTCGCGGCACCGGTCTCGTGCACCACGGCGATCCGCAGCCCCTCGATCTCGGCGCGCGCGACCTCCGGCAGCCGCGCACGCAGCTCGGCGCCGTCGTTGTTGCCGTGCACGGCGATCAGCCGCGCCGCCCGCGCCTCGATCGCGTCGAGCGTGGCCACGTCCACCCAGTCCCCCGCGTGGATGACGACATCCGCCGCGTCGATCGCCCGCCACACCGCATCGGGCAACACCCGCGCGCGCAACGGCACGTGCGTGTCGGAGATCAGCAGCAGCCGCGTCGCCATGCCCCCATCCTCCCGCGGCTTGACTCTCGGGGCGCCGGCATGCGGGGGGGCGGAACGTGTCGGATTCGGATCCGATCGACCATGGGGACGAGACTACCCGCCCTGACGACGGACGACGGGTTGATACCTCGACGCTCAAAGCGCGCCTTCGAAGATCACGATTCCGATGCTCCGGGAACTCTCGTGGGTGAATCGCGCCGCAGAGGCGCTATACATCGGGCGATTGGCGAGGAGGACTGACGCGTTGAGCAGAACCATCGCGTGGCGCGCCCGCGGACCCGAAAGGACCGCGACGCGCCACGCGACCGTCAGTTCGTCGTGTAATGCAGGTTGTGCGTCGACTGTGCGGTCGCCCAGCGCCCCAGAGGAGCGAAGCCGACATTTGGAGAACACAGTCGATTGCTCGCCCCTGGCTCGCCTGTGCAGGTGGTGTTGCTATCGAACGGAGTCATCGAAATGATGCCCATGCCGTAAGCGCCGACAGAGTTGTCTTCGGCACGCACAATCAGCGCGAAGCCTGGCCCGCCGCTGTCGCCGCTACCGGCTGCGGGCACTCCGACGCTCTGATGGGTCCAGCGGGTCCAATAGCATTGGAGAGCAACGCAGCTGAAGACGTCGGAGTTCTCCAGAACGTTATTGCACACGATGCCCGAGAATGCGCCGCTATAGCAGATTCGGTTTCCGCCTACGGGCGCGAGGTAGCCGCGGATAGGCGCGACACTAACGTTGTCCTGGTATGCACCCACGAGGACCCAAGTCGACACGGAATCTGACTCGACGAACAGCTCGAGGTCAGTGCCTCCTGGTGCTTGGAAGGTGGATCTCCCCACGCTGTGGGTGCCGTTGCCATACAGCCAGTTCTCCCCCTGCAGGTCCGTGCAGTGGTCAGCGGAGATCATGTTGAGCTGTCCGTCAGCGTACCGAGTCACTGGAAAGCCCGTCGAGCAGCGCGCGTAGCCGTCCGACCTCGGACCACGCATCACCGCGCCCGAAATAACGGGTGCGCCGCTACGGGTTCGGATCGCTGATCTCGCTTGTGCGTCCTCAACGAAGGTGACCGGCACCCCAAGGATCTCGCCCGGCAGGTTGGAAGCGCGCAATCGCGAGTTGGACATCCCCTCGACGCCGATCGTGATGGATGTGCCGTCGGGCTCAGGCTTCCCGGAGACGAAGGTGAGACCGGCGGGGAGGGCGGAAGTGTCAGCCGCCATCTTCTCGATCGTGGCCTCCAACTGGTCGATGGGGCGCGCGGCAGGAATCAGATCCCACGCCTGATCGGCTGGCATCTCGTTCTGGATGACCGCCTTGAGTGCGTCATCAGCATCGTGCGCGTAGAAGTGCACCACATCGCTTGCATCGTCCCAGGTGACGGTGTTGATCGTCCGATCGGAGTCGACCATCATGATGTCAGTCACCGCCGCACTGGCCTCGAGGTCGAGGACGCGCTGGTCACCGAGTTCCTCAGGCGTGATGGCTCTGGCACCTTCGGGGAGCGGCTGATCGATCGGGACGCTGTTGAGAAGGCCGAGGGAGTAGTCGTCCTCGGCTGGGGCGGCGTGCGCCGGTAGTGCGCACAGCGCGAGCAGGCAACTGGCTGCTGTGAGAGACGTTAGGAACAGGCGTCTGCGCTTCACGAGTCTCCTTCATGGGGGTCCTGTCGCTCAGCAGGAGCGATCTACCGCCGAAGCTAGCAGCAGACCAGGCGCAGGTCACGGGGCGTGCTCGACTGCCCGGACAGTTCACTAGGGGATCGTCAGAGCAGCGAATGAAGAAGCAAGGCCAACCGCGACCACGGTTGCTGCGCCGATCAGGACGATGCGCCCCGGCTGAGAGATTCGAGCCGCGAGCACCGCTGCACCGGCGCCCAGCGCAAGCGCGACGCCCGCCCCCACGAAAGCGATCGCGGACTGCATCTGGTAATCACGGCTCGGAAGGGCTGGATAGATCGGCATGAGCGCGTACCGGGCTGACCCGACGAGGCAGAGCCCCGTGACAACCGCGATCGTTATCGCCACCAGGATCACCAGAGACGCGGTCTTCGACTTCCCGCGCTTCTCCACTACATCCATGATCTCGCCTCCATGCTCAATATACCCGCCCCAGGCGCCGCGATCCGCGGGTTGAGCGTCGCGACGCCGACCCAGAGTACCCGCGTGGATGACGACGTCCGCCCCATCGATCGCCCGCCCCACGGCGTCAGGCAGCACCCGCGCGCGCAACGGCACGTGCGTGTCGGAGATCAGCAGCATCCGCGTCGCCATGCCCCCATCCTCCCGTGGCGCCCGGGCACGGGAAAGGCCCCCACCCCGAGGGGTGAGGGCCTGTGGCTCCCCGGCTTGGACTCGAACCAAGAACCTGCCGGTTAACAGCCGGCTGCTCTGCCAATTGAGCTACCGAGGAATGCTGTCCGCTCTCGCGGCAACCAGAACAGCTTAGCAAATATCAGAGGCTGTTCATGACACCGGCAGCCCCCGGGTGTGGCGCGCGTCGGGCGTGTGGATCATGCCGCCCGCCTCGCTGCGCGCCACGACGTGGCCGGCCTGCAGGTGCATGCGCTCGGCGCCCAGCTCGCGCACGAAGTCGGCGTCGTTCGTCACGATCAGCGCCGCCATGCCCCATCGCCGCCGGCGCCGCAGGATCGCCTCGAACGCGACGTGCCGCACCTCGGGGTCGAGGTTCGCGAGGGGCTCGTCCGCGACGAGCAGCTTGGGGTCGAGCACGAGAGCGCGGGCCAGCGCCACGCGCTGCCGCATACCGGCGCTGAGCTCGTACGGGAACTTGTCGGCCGTGCCGATGGGCAGGTGCAGCTCGTCGAGCAGCGAGGCGATGCGCACGCCGAGCGCACGAGGGCTCACCCGCCGGTCGCGCGAGACGATGGGCTCGGACAGCACGTCGGCCACCGACAGGCGCGTCGGCAGCTCGGCGCCGGCGCCCTGGGGCAGATACCCGGTGCGGAACGTGAGCACCCGCAGCGCGCGGCCAGGCCGGCGCACCGAGACGCCGCACACCTGTGCGTCGCCGCCCGCGACACTCAGCGAGTCCTCGCGCTGCCCGGCCAGCGTGGCGGCCAGGCTCGACTTGCCCGATCCGGTGGCGCCCGAGACGCACAGGGTGCCCGACCACGGCAGCGTGAAAGAGACGCCGTCGACGGCGCGGATCGTCGCGCCCCGTCCCGAGCGGGCGACGCTCAGGTCCTCGCAGCGGATCGCCAGCTCGGGATCGTCGACGATGCGCATGCCCCCATTGTGCCGGATCGGCGGCGCTCAGTCGTCGGGGTGAAGGCGCCGGCGCTCCGCGTCGAGGTCGCGCAGCTGCACCCGCAGCGCACGCCCTTCCTCCGAGTCGGCCGGCACGCGCTGGATGGCCCCCAGCAGCTCGTTCTTGCGCTGGGCGAGCGCGCCGAGCACGATCTGGCGCGCGAGATCGTCGATCGAGGCCACGGCGTGGTCCTCGTTGCGCGCCGGGAAGTCGCGCGCGAGCAGCTCACCGGCGAGCGTGCGGTAGGCCGCCGGGGTGTTCTCCACGACGGCGAGGGCCCAGCCCGGCTTGGACCGGTCGGTCGCCTCGAGCGTCGCGCGCACGGCCTCGAGCGCCGGATGGTGGAACGGCACGGCGAGGGCGCGCAGGAACAGCACGGGATCGACGCGGTGGCCGTACTGCAGGAAGCCGGTGAGCGCGTCGCGCTCCCTGGCGACGTCGACCGTGCGCGGCAGCGCGGCGAGCGTGGCGGCCGGCGACGCGACCGGCGCGGCCGCGAGGTCGCCCTGGCGCGCGGTGCCGGGCTGCGCCGGGGCGCCCGGTCGTCCCTCGCCCCGGCGTGCCTCGGCGCCCGCGGCGGCCGCGCGGCGCTGCACCTCCTGGTGCACGTCGGTCGGGTCCATCCCGAGCCGCCGCGCCAGCACCCGCTCGTAGCCGGGGCGCAGCAGGCGGTCGCGGATCTCGGCGACGATCGGCGCGGCCGAGCGCAGCGCGCCCACGCGGCCCTCGACGGAGGAGAGATCGAAGCCGGCGATGCGCCGGTCGATCATGAACTCGAACATCGGCACCTTGTGGTCCATGAGCGACCGCACCGCGGCGTCGCCGCGCTGCAGCCGCAGGTCGCAGGGGTCGAGCCCCTCGGGTGCGACGGCGACATAGGACTGCGCGTTGAAGCGCTTCTCTTCGGCGAACGCGCGCACGGCGGCCTTCTGGCCGGCCTCGTCGGGGTCGAAGGTGAACACGACCTCACCGGAGGCGTCGTCGTCGCCCATCACGCGGCGCAGCACCGTGACGTGCTCGGAGCCGAAAGCGGTGCCGCACGTCGCGATCGCCGTCGTCACCCCGGCGAGGTGGCAGGCCATGACGTCGGTGTAGCCCTCGACGACGACCACGCGCTTCGGGTCGCCGCGCGAGATGTCGCGCTTGGCCAGGTCGAGCCCGTACAGCACCTGGTTCTTCTTGTAGATCGGCGTCTCGGGCGTGTTGAGGTACTTCGGGCCCTTGTCGTCGTCGAAGAGCCGGCGCGCGCCGAACCCGATCGTCTGGCCCGTGACGTCGCGGATCGGCCACACGACGCGACCCCGGAACCGGTCGTACACGCCGCCGCGCTGGTTGGTCGACACGAGGCCGGCCGTCGTCAGCTCCTCGCGCGTGAAGCCCTGCGCCGTGAGCGCCTTGAGCATGCCGTCCCAGCCCTGGGGCGCGTACCCCACGCCGAAGTGCGCGGCCGCGGCGGGGTCGAAGCCGCGCTCCCCCAGGAACCGCCGCGCGATCTCGGCCTCGGGCGTGACGAGCTGCGCGCGGAAGAACTCCGCCGCCGCGGCGTTGGCCGCGAGCAGCCGCGCGCGCCCGCTCGTCTCGGGTGCCGGGCCGCCGTCCTCGTAGTGCAGCGTGATCCCGACGCGCGCCGCCAGGCGCTCCACCGCCTCGGTGAAGGACAGGTGGTCCATGGCGCGCAGGAAGCTGTAGACGTCGCCCGACTCGCCGCATCCGAAGCAGTGGTAGTACCCGTGCTGCGGCCGCACGTGGAAGCTCGGCGACTTCTCGTCGTGGAACGGGCACAGCCCCTTGAGCGATCCGACCCCCGCCGACTTCAGCGCCACCCGCTCGCCGATGACGTCCGCGATGTTCGTGCGCGCCTTGACCTCGTCGACGTCGGCCTGACGGATGCGCGGCATGTCAGCGCGCCCCCGCCGGCTGCGGCGCGCGCTCCGCGGTGCGGCGACCGTGGCGCGGGGCCCAGATGCCCACCTCGCCCGGGTCGATCTCGCCGACGAGCCGGTTGTGCCAAGCCACGGCCGTCTGATCGGTGAGGCTCGCGATCTGGTCGACGATCACGCGCTTGCGCGCGGCGTCGGTGTCGGCGGCGTGGAAGTCGGCCGCGAACGCGGGCTCGAGCGCGTCGGCGCCCGTGGACCACAGCGCGTCGGTCGACAGCAGCGCGTCCGCGATGCGCTTCAGCACCCGCCGCTGCTCCTTGTACACGCCCTTGCGCGCGTCGAGCGTGACGATCGCGGCGCCCATCAGCCCCTTCAGCACCGCGATCTCGACCTCGACGACCCGCGGCACCACGACGTGCGCCTGGTAGCGCGCGAGCGAATCCGCCGGGTACGCCTCGCGGGTGGCGCTCACGGCGGCGCGCGCGAAGCGCCCGATCAGGTCGCTCGTGAGGTTCTTCAGCCGCGCCAGGTCCTGCCGGGACCGGTCGAAGGTGCGCAGCCACATCGGCTGGCGCGTGAGGCGGTAGAGGCCGTCGGCGAGCTCGTCCCTCGTGTAGTCGTAGCCGACCCACTGCTGGATCTGGCCCACGAGCGGGTGGTGCTCGACCGGATCGCTCACGCGCGACAGGTCCAGATAGCCGTTCAGCACGGCGTCCTCGAAGTCGTGCACGGAGTAGGCGATGTCGTCCGAGAGGTCCATCACCTCCGCCTCGATGCAGCGCAGGCGCCCCGGCGCGCCCTGCCGCATCCAGTGGAAGACGTCCTCGTCCTCGGGATAGACGCCGAACTTGAGACGCCCGCTGGGATCGGGCAGCGGGTTCGAGACCGTCCACGGGTACTTGCTCGTGGCGTCGAGCGAAGCGCGCGTGAGGTTGAGCCCGAACGAGCGGCCGTCCTCCTCGACCTTCGCCTCGAGTCGCGTGAGGATGCGCAGGCTCTGCGCGTTCCCCTCGAAGCCCCCGATGTCGGCGCCCCACTCGTTGAGCGCGCGCTCGCCGTTGTGCCCGAAGGGCGGGTGACCGAGGTCGTGGCTGAGGCACGCGGTGTCGACGACGTCGGCCGCCAGCCCGAGCGCGTTGCCGATCTCGCGGCCCACCTGCGCCACCTCGAGCGAGTGGGTCAGGCGATTGCGCGCGAAGTCGGCCGGGCTCGCGGGACTGAGCACCTGCGTCTTGGCCGCGAGCCGCCGCAGGCCCGCCGAGTGCAGCACCCTGGCGCGATCGCGCGCGAAGTCGTCCCGCTCGGAACGGTGCCTCTCCCGGAAGAAGCGCTCGGCGTCCGCGTCGGTGTATCCGGCGGGCCGCGCCGCCTCAGCCGCCACTGGTGTCCAGCTCCGCGTCCGCCAGCGTCCGCGTCTCGGCCGCGTCCATGGTGCGCGACTCGAGCCAGCGATCCGGCAGCACCGTGCGCTTGGGCCGGCCCGCGCGGCCACGCTGCCCCTCGGCCGCCTCGCCGGGATACGGGGCGTCGAGGTCCAGCTCGCCGATGAGGTCGTCGATGTGCGCGAGGCTCGTCACCTGCGCGAACTGCCCGCGCAGGTCGCCGCCCACGGGGTAGCCCTTGAAGTACCACGCGGCGTGCTTGCGGATGTCGCGGCAGCCACGCTCCTCGCTCTCGAAGAACTCGACGAGCAGCTCGGCGTGCCGCCGGAACGCGCCCGCGACGAAGCCGAGCGTCGCGTCCACCTGCACGCCCTCGCCGCCGAACGCCCGCGCGAGGTCGCCGAACAGCCACGGCCGCCCGAGACAGCCGCGCCCCACGACGACACCGTCGCACCCGGTCTCGTCCATCATGCGCACGGCGTCGGCGGCGCTCCAGATGTCGCCGTTGCCGAGCACGGGGATGCTCGTGACCGTCTCCTTGAGCTTGGCGATCGCCGACCAGTCGGCGTGCCCCGAGTAGAACTCGTTCGCCGTGCGCGCGTGCAGCGCGACGGCCTTGACACCCTCGTCCTCGGCGATCTTGGCTGCCTCGAGATACGTCAGGTGATCGGCGTCGATGCCCTTGCGCATCTTCACCGTGACGGGCAGCCCGCCCGCGCCCTCCACGGCCCCGCGCACGATCGAGCGGAACAGGTCGAGCTTCCAGGGCAGCGCCGATCCCCCGCCCTTGCGGGTGACCTTGGGCACGGGGCAGCCGAAGTTGAGGTCGATGTGGTCGGCGCGGTCCTCATCCGCGATGATCCGGGCCGCCTCGCGCGTGTAGTGGGGGTCCACGCCGTAGAGCTGGATGGACCGCGGCGTCTCGGACTCGTGGAACTGCACGAGGCGCATCGTGACGGGGTTGCGCTCGACGAGCGCCCGCGTCGTGATCATCTCGCTCACGTACAGCCCGGCGCCGTACTCGCGGCACAGCCGCCGGAACGCCGTGTTCGTGATGCCCGCCATGGGCGCCAAGACCACCGGCACATCCGAGCGGATGCCGCCGATCTGCAGACCGCGCGTGGCGGCGGGCGCGTCGAGTACGGAGGTCACGGGTCCATTCTCTCAGAACCGAGCAGGGAGGCGGCCTCGCGCCGTACCCTGGGGACATGGCCGAGACCCCCGACGTCCGCACCATCCCGTTCGCCGATGCGCAGGGCGCCACGCGGACGCTGGCCGACTACGCGCGCGGCCCCGTGCTCGTCGTGAACGTCGCGTCCAAGTGCGGCCTGACCCCGCAGTACGAGCAGCTCGAGCAGCTGCAGCGCGCGTACGGCGACCGGGGGCTGACCGTGATCGGCTTCCCCTGCAACCAGTTCATGGGGCAGGAGCCGGGATCGATCGACGAGATCCTCGACTACTGCGCCACGACGTGGGGCGTGTCGTTCCCGATCCACGACAAGATCAGGGTCAACGGATCGCACGCGCATCCTCTCTACAAGGCGCTGAAGAAGACGAAGGACGAGCACGGCCTGGGCGGACCGGTGGCGTGGAACTTCGAGAAGTTCCTCGTGGCGCCGGACGGATCGGTCACCCGGTTCCGCCCGCCGACCAAGCCGGACGACCCCGCGGTCATCGCCGCGATCGAGGCCGCGCTGGGCTGATCAGGCCTGCTGCTTCTCGGCCCAGACCTGGCGCGCCACCTGCGCGAACGCCTCGGGCGGCTGCGCGCCGCTCACGCCGTAGCGGCCGTCGATCACGAAGAACGGCACCCCGCCGATGCCGTAGGCCTGCGCCTGCGCCTGGTCGGCGCGCACGGCGTCGAGGTAGGCGTCCGATTCGAGCGCCTCGCGGGCCGCGGCGCCGTCGAGCCCGATCTCCTCGGCCAGCGCGACGAGCTCGTCGACGCGCCCCACGTGCCTGCCCTCCACGAAGTACGCCGACAGCAGCCGCTCCTTCATCTCGAGTTGGCGGCCGTGCGCCTTCGCGAAGTGGATCAGCTCGTGCGCCTTCACCGTGTTCGTGTGCTGCTGCAGGTCGAAGCGGTAGTGCAGCCCCGCCCCCTCGGCGATCTGCGAGACGCGCTCGTTCATCGCCCGGGCCTCGTCGATCGAGATGCCCTTGTGCGCGGCGAGGAACTCGGCCGAGCTCCCCTCGAAGTCCACGGGGGTGTCGGGCGAGAGCTCGAAGGAGTGGTACTCGATCTCCACGCGCGGCGCGTCGTCATCGCCGGCGGTCTCCGCGAGCCCCTTCTCGAGATTGCGCTTGCCGATGTAGCACCACGGGCAGGCGACGTCGCTCCAGATGTCGATCTTGATGGGGGCAGGCGAAGAGGTCATGACAGTCTCAACGGATCGCGGGTCGCGGCATTCCCAGCGGCCGCGTCACGACGCGGTCGGCGCGTCCACGGCGCCGCCGAACCGGCGGTCGCGGTCGAGGTAGACCTGGATGCCCCGCCACAGCTCGGCGCGGCTGAAATCGGGCCACAGCGTGTCGAGGAACACCATCTCGGCGTACGCCGACTGCCACAGCAGGAAGTTCGAGGTGCGCTGCTCGCCGCTGGAGCGCAGGAACAGGTCGACATCGGGCATGTCCGGCACGTAGAGATGCCGCCGCAGCGTCTTCTCGGTGATCGCCGCGGGCGCGAGGCGCCCCGCGGCGGCCTCGTCCGCGATCCGCCGCACGGCGTCGACGATCTCGTTGCGCCCGCCGTAGTTGACGCACATCGTCAGCGTCAGCACGTCGTTGCCGGCCGTCAGCTGCTCCGCGAAGCGCAGCTCCTTGATGACCGAGCGCCACAGCCGCGGCGTCCGCCCCGCCCATCGCACGCGCACGCCCCACTCGTTCAGCTGATCGCGGCGGCGGTGCAGCACGTCGCGGTTGAAGCCCATGAGGAAGCGCACCTCGTCGGGCGAGCGGCGCCAGTTCTCGGTCGAGAAGGCGTACACCGAGAGGTGCTTCACGCCGGCCTGGATCGCGCCGGCCACGACGTCGAGCAGCACTTCCTCCCCCGCGCGGTGCCCCTCGATGCGCGAGAGCCCGCGCCGGTTGGCCCAGCGCCCGTTGCCGTCCATCACGATCGCGACGTGGTTCGGCACGGCGCCGCCGAAGGCCGGCGGACGCACGCCCGTCCAGTCGATCGGCCGGTACGGCACGGCGTCGGGGTGTGTGTACGGCTTGCTCAACGCTTTCCTCCGAGTTGCGGGAGCGCGCGCAGCCCGCGCTCGAGGGTCCACTGCACATAGGCCGACACGAGACCGGATGCCGCGCCCAGCTCGCGCTCGTCGGCACGGTCCACGACGTCCCACTCCCCCGCCATGAGCGCGCGCAGCACCTCGAGCGTGCGGCGGTCGACGCGCGGACTGCCGGCCGGCGCGCAGGACGAGCACACGGTGCCGCCCAGCTGCGACACGAACGCGTCGTGCGGGCCCGGCGCCCCGCAGCGCGCGCAGTCGCCGAGCGCGGGCGCCCACCCCGACAGCGACATCGCCCGCAGCAGGTACGAGCCCATGATGGCGGGGCTCGCGTGCTCGGCGCGCGAGAGCGCGCGCAGCGCACCCACGAGCAGGAAGTAGTGCTGGGGATCCGAGACGGCCTCGTTGAGCCGGTCGGCCGCCTCGACCATGGCGCTCCCGGCGGTGTACCGGTCGTAGTCGGCCGCGATCTCGGCGCCGTACGTGCCGAGCGAGTCCGCCTGCTGCACGATGTCGAGGCTCCGGCCGGCGAACAGCTGCGCGTCGACGACCATGAACGGCTCGAGCCGCGCGCCGAACTTCGACGACGTGCGGCGCACCCCCTTGGCCACCGCCCGCACCTTGCCGTGCCGGCGCGTCAGCAGCGTGACGATCCGGTCGGCCTCGCCCAGCTTGTGGGTGCGCAGCACGACGGCTTCGTCTCGGTAGGTGGGCACCGTCCGATTATCCGCCGCCGGATTGCGAGCGGCCTGGAGGCGCGGCGGGCGCGCCCTTCGCCCGCCTGGCACGATTGAGGGATGGACGCGCCGCTCTTCATCATCCCGCTGTGGGCCGACCTGCTCGCGGTCGCGCTCGGCGGCATCCAGGGCGCCGTGTTCGCCTCCGGCTTCCAGGGCCAGCGCCGCCTCGACTGGCTCGGCGTCGCGATCATCGGCATCATGCTCGGCATGGGCGGCGGCCTCATCCGCGACATCCTGCTCGGGGTGACGCCCGCGACCCTGCAGTCGAACTGGTACCTGCTCACGGCGGTCGCCGCCTCGCTCACGGGCATGCTCCTGGCGGGCGTGTTCCAGAAGCTGAACCGCCTCATCGTCGGGTTCGACGCCGTCGCCATGGGCCTGTTCGGGGCGGTGGGCACGTCGAAGGCGCTCGCGTACGGCCTGCCGATCGTGCCGGCGGTCTTCATCGGCATGTGCGCGGCCGTCGGCGGCGGCATCATCCGCGACATCGCGATGGGCCTGCCCGTGGCGATCATGCACGTCGGCTCGCTCTACGCGATCGCCGCGCTCGCGGGCGGGGCGGTGCTGGCCGGCGCATACCTGCTCGGGGCCGACATCATCGTGGCGGCCGTCATCGGCGCGACGGTCACGGCCCTCGTGCGCCTGCTGGCCGTGATCTTCGACCTCTCGCTGCCCGAGCAGCGCCGAATCCACCGCCGCAAGGTGGCGCTCGAGACGTCCGCGATCCCCGTCGTCACCGCCGAGGAGGTGCGCGAGGGCGCGGACATCCCGCTCACCGGCGCGATCGTCGTGCCCGACGCCCCCGCGCCGCGGCGGCGGTGGTGGTTCCGCCGCCGCTGAGCCGGGTCAGGCCGCGACGAGCTCACGCTCGCGCGCGCGGATGGAGCGGTTCACGGCCGAGACGATCGCCTTGAGCGAGGCCATCGAGATGTCGCCGTCGATCCCCACGCCCCACAGTCGCTGCTCGTCCACCTGCAGCTCGACGTACGCCGCGGCCTGCGCGTCGCCCGAGGCGGCCATGGTGTGCTCGACGTAGTCGTACAGCGTCACCTCGTGACCGGCGTCGCGCAGCACCTCGAGGAACGCCGCGATGGGCCCGTTGCCCCGGCCCGCCACCGTGCGCTCCTCGTCGCCGTCGCGAAGGGTCACCGACAGCGCCACGTCGGCACCCGTGCTCTGCGTCTGCGTCGAGAGGATCTCGAACCGGCCCCAGCGCTCGGCCGGATCGGTCGCCGGCAGGTACTCGTCGCGGAAGATCCGCCAGATCTCCTCGCTCGTGACCTCGCCGCCCTCCGCGTCGGTGTGGCTCTGCACGACGCCGGAGAACTCGATCTGCAGCCGGCGCGGCAGGTCGAGCGCGTGATCGGCCTTCAGCAGGTACGACACCCCGCCCTTGCCCGACTGGGAGTTGACACGGATGACGGCCTCGTAGGAGCGACCCAGGTCCTTCGGGTCGACGGGCAGGTACGGCACCGCCCACTCGATCTCGTCGACGGTGACCCCGGCGTCCTTCGCGCGCGTCTCCATCGCCTCGAAGCCCTTCTTGATGGCGTCCTGGTGCGATCCGCTGAACGCCGTGAAGACGAGATCCCCGGCCCACGGGCTGCGCTCGGGCACAGGCAGCTGGTTGCAGTACTCGACCGTGCGTTTGATCTGGTCGATGTCGCCGAAGTCGATCTGCGGGTCGATGCCCTGCGTGAACATGTTGACGCCCAGCGCCACGAGGTCGACGTTGCCCGTGCGCTCGCCGTTGCCGAACAGGCAGCCCTCGATGCGATCGGCACCCGCCAGGTAGCCGAGCTCGGCGGCGGCGATGCCCGTGCCGCGGTCGTTGTGCGGGTGCAGCGAGATGATCACGTTCTCGCGGTGGTTCAGGTGCCGGCTCATCCACTCGATCGAGTCGGCGTAGACGTTGGGCGTGGCCATCTCGACCGTGGCGGGCAGGTTCACGATGAGCTTGCGCTCGGGCGTGGGGACGAGCACCTCCATCACGCGGTTGCAGATCTCCGCCGCGAACTCCAGCTCCGTGCCGGTGTACGACTCGGGCGAGTACTCGTAGTAGACGGTCGTCTCCGGGATCGTCGCCTCGTACTTCTTGCACAGCCGCGCGCCCTCGAGCGCGATGTCGATGATGCCCTGCTGGTCGGTGCGGAAGACGACGTCGCGCTGCAGCACGCTCGTGGAGTTGTACAGGTGCACGATCGCCTGGCGCGCACCCCGGATCGCCTCGTACGTGCGGGCGATGAGGTGCTCGCGCGCCTGCGTCAGCACCTGGATCGTGACGTCCTCGGGGATCGCGTCGTCCTCGATGAGGTGCCGCACGAAATCGAAGTCGGTCTGGCTCGCCGACGGGAAGCCGACCTCGATCTCCTTGTATCCCATCCTCACGAGCAGGTCGAACATCACCCGCTTGCGCTGGGGGTCCATCGGATCGATGAGCGCCTGGTTGCCGTCGCGCAGGTCGACGGCGCACCAGCGCGGCGCCTTCTCGATGCGCTTGGACGGCCACGTGCGGTCGGGAAGGTCGACGGCGAACTGCTCGTGGTACGGCCGGTACTTGTGGACCGGCATGGGGGACGGCTGCTGACGGTTCTGCATGATCTGCTCTCTCTCGCAAGGAAGTGCGGGCCACGCCAGAACTCCGCGACGAGAGAGGCCCTAGATCGAGCTCTCGTCGCGGCGGCTAAGGAGAAGCAGACCGGCCAGACGCACGTCGCCAGACTACCACGCAATGTGCGCGGTGAAAGAGGCGCTCGGCGCTGAGGCCTGAGCATCCTGCTCAGCGTCGGACTGAGCGCAAATCCTCCGGTGCCCTCAGAAGCCGAGGCGTCCGAGCTGCTTCGGGTCGCGCTGCCACTCCTTGGCCACGCGCACGTGCAGCGCGAGGTAGACGCGGGTGCCCAGCAGCGGCTCCAGCTGCGCGCGGGCGCGGGCGCCCACGTCCTTCAGCCGCGCACCCTTGCGCCCGATGATGATCGCCTTCTGGCTGTCGCGCTCGACGACGATGTTCGCGAAGACGTCGGTGAGGTCGTCGCGGCCCTCGCGCGGCGCGATGTCCTCGATCGTGACCGCGATCGAGTGCGGCAGCTCGTCGTGCACGCCCTCCAGCGCCGCCTCGCGGATGATCTCGGCGATCCGGTCCTCCACCGTCTCGTCGGTCACGACGCCCTCCGGGTAGAGGGCTGGTCCCTCCGGCAGGAGCGCGAGCAGCTCGTCGGTGAGCACGTCGAGCTGCTCGCCCGAGACGGACGACAGCGGGATGACGGCGGCCCAGTCCTCGCGCAGGGCGTTCACCTCGAGCAGCCGCTCCATGATCTCGTCCTTCGTCGCGGCGTCGGTCTTCGTGACGAGCGCGACCTTCTTCGCGCGCGGGTACCCGTCGAGCGACTCGACGATGCGGCGGTCGCCCGGCCCGACCTTCTCGGTGGCCGGCGCGCAGAACGCGATCACGTCGACGTCGCCGAGCACCTGCTCGACGAGGTCGTTGAGGCGCTGCCCCAGCAGGGTGCGCGGTCGGTGCAGGCCCGGGGTGTCGACGATCACCAGCTGCCCGGCGGGCCGGTTCAGGATCCCGCGGATGGCGCGGCGCGTCGTCTGCGGCTTCTCGCTCGTGATCGCGACCTTCTCGCCGACGAGCGCGTTGGTGAGCGTCGACTTGCCCACGTTCGGGCGGCCGACGAACGTCACGAATCCGCTGCGGTGCTCAGTCATCCGAGCGTTCCTTCCCCTTGCGGCCGCGGACGACCGGTGTCTCCCCCGTGGTGGCGCGCGCGCCGGGCACGACGATCTCGCCCGTGCGCGGATGACGCGAGCGCGCCTCCGCGAGGGCGCGCAGGCCCTCGCCGGCCTCGACGAAGACCGTCGCGAGACCGCGCCCGCGACCGCGCGAGGTGCCGCCCGTGATGACGAGGCCGTCGATCTCCACCGTCTCGCCCGGCTGCGGCACGTGGCCCAGCGCCTTGCCCAGCAGGCCGCCGATCGAGTCGACGTCCTCGTCCTCGAGCTCGATGCCGAACAGGTCGCCGACCTCCGCGAGCGACAGGCGCGCGGCGACGCGGTAGCTGCCGTCGCCCAGCTCCACGACCTCGGTCGTGCGGGGGTCGTACTCGTCCGAGATCTCGCCGACGAGCTCCTCGATGAGGTCCTCGAGCGTGACGATGCCGGCGATGCCGCCGTACTCGTCGACGACGAGGCACACGTGCACGGCCTCGCGCTTCATCTGCTGCAGCAGCGTCTCGGCGCGCATCTGCTCGGGAACGAACACGGCGGGGCGGGCCAGCGGACGCACGCTCGCATCGCGCCAACCCGGGGTGTCGCGGAAGCCGAACTGCACGAGATCCTTCAGGTACAGCACGCCCACGACGTCGTCGACCTCGCCGTCGACGACCGGCATGCGCGAGATCCCCGTGTCGAGGAAGGCCTGCAGCGCCTCGCGCGTGGTCACCGACGCGTCCACCGTGATCATCTCGGTGCGGGGCACCATGACGGCGCGCACCACCTGATCCGTGAAGTCGAACACCGAGTGCACGAGGTCGCGGTCGTCGTCGTCGATGAGGTCGTTCGAGGCCGCCTCGTCGACCATGCTCAGCAGCTGCTCCTCGGACTCGAAGCTGCGGCGGCCTCGGCCCGGCGTGACCGTCGCGCCGATGCCGACGAGCAGGCGCGCCACGGGCCCGAGCACGATGCGCACGCCGTGCACGAACGGCGCCGTCGAGCGCAGCAGCGGCTCGGAGTGGCGGCGCCCGACCGAGCGGGGGCTGGAGAACACCGCGACGAACGAGATGCCCGTCATGGCCAGCGCGGCCGCGAGCAGCGCCCACCAGATGCTCTCGAACAGCAGCGTGAACGCCGCGGTCACGAGCACGGCGGCGGATGTCTCCGACAGCACGCGCACGAACGCCACCGCGTCGCCGTGCGCGTCGGGGTCGTCCGCGATGCGGCCGAGGGCGCGGGCCTGGGCGGGGCGCGCCTCGGCGGCGAGGTCGAACAGGTCGCCGCGCGAGGTGACCGAGAGCGCGGCGTCGATCGCCGACATGAGGCCGCCGAGCAGGACGAGCAGCAGCGCGGCGAGGAAGAGGAGCGTCTCGACCATCACCGGGTGCGGCGGCGTTCCTCGGCCGCGAAGCCCGCGATGAGCTCCTTCTGCAGGCCGAACATCTCCCGCTCCTCGTCCGGCTCGGCGTGGTCGAAGCCGAGCAGGTGCAGCAGGCCGTGCGTCGTGAGCAGGATGAGCTCGTCCATCGTCGAGTGCCCCGCGGCCTCGGCCTGGGTCTCGGCCACCTGCGGGCACAGCACGATGTCGCCGAGCAGCCCGGCGGGCGTCGGCTCCTCCTCGGACCCGGGCCGCAGCTCGTCCATCGGGAAGCTGAGCACGTCGGTCGGGCCCGGCTCGTCCATCCACTGCACGTGCAGCGCCTCCATGGCGCCCTCGTCCACGAGCACGATGGCGACGTCGGCGTCGGGGCTGACGCGCAGCTCGCCCAGGTTGAACTGGGTCAGGCGCAGGAGCACCGACTCGTCGACCTCGAACCCCGACTCGTTGTTGATGTCGATCATGAGCGTCCTCCGTGCCCTCGTGCCTGGCGATCGCGGCGGATGGCGCCGCGACGCTCCGCGCGGTTCGCGAACTCCCGCGCCTCCTCGCGCTCGTGCTGCAGCGCGGTGCGCCGCTCGTCGTACTCGCTGTACGCGTCGACGATCCTGCCGACGAGCGTGTGCCGCACGACGTCGTCGCTCGACAGGCGGGCGAAGTGGATGTCGTCCACCCTGTCGAGGATGCGCGTCACCAGCCGCAGGCCCGACGTGCCGCCCGGCAGGTCGACCTGCGTGATGTCGCCCGTGACGACCATGCGCGTGCCGAACCCGAGCCGCGTCAGGAACATCTTCATCTGCTCGGGCGTGGTGTTCTGCGCCTCGTCGAGCACGACGAACGAGTTGTTCAGCGTGCGACCGCGCATGTAGGCCAGCGGCGCGACCTCGATCGTGCCGCTCGCGATGAGCTTGGGCACGAGCTCCGGATCCATCATCTCGTTGATGGCGTCGTAGAGCGGGCGCAGGTACGGATCGATCTTGTCGGTGAGCGTGCCGGGCAGGAAGCCGAGCCGCTCCCCCGCCTCGACCGCCGGGCGCGTGAGGATGATCCGCTCCACCTCGCGGCGCTGCAGCGCCTGGACCGCCTTCGCCATGGCGAGGTAGGTCTTGCCGGTGCCGGCGGGGCCGATGCCGAACACGATGGTGTTCTCGTCGATCGCGTCGACGTAGGTCTTCTGGCCGGCCGTCTTGGGCCGGATCACGCGACCGCGCGACGACAGGATCGCCTCGCCCATCACATCGCGCGGGCGCGGGCCGCCCTCCTCGCGCATCATGCGCGCCGACGATGCGACGTCCGCCGGCGCGAGGTCGTGGCCGCCGCGCGTGAGCGCGAGCAGCTCGTCCACGAGCGCGCGGGCGGCGCGGACGGCCGCCTCCTCGCCCGTGAGCGTGATCTCGTTGCCGCGCACGTGCACATCGACGTCGGGATGCGCGCTCTCCACCATCCGCAGCAGCCGGTCCTGGGGGCCGAGCAGCTGCACCATGGCCACGCCGTCGGCGTAGACGCGGTCGGTGTACGGGTCGGGATCAGCCAACGAGTCTCTTCTCCTCGAGTCCACCGGCCAGCACATGCGCATGGACGTGGAAGACGGTCTGCCCGGCGCCGGCGCCGGTGTTGAAGATCAGGCGGTAGTCGCCGTCCGCGTGCTCGGCGGCGACGCGGCCGGCCATCGCGATGACCTCGGCGAGCAGCGAGGGATCGCCCGCCGCGAGCTCGGAGACGTCGCGGTACCGCTGCGTCTTGGGGATCACGAGCAGGTGCACCGGCGCCTGGGGCGCGATGTCGCGCAGCACGAAGACGTGCTCGTTCTGCGCGACGATCTCGCCGGGGATCTCGCCCTGCAGGATCCGCGTGAAGAGGGACGGCTCGCTCATGTCCTCAAGTCTAGTGACGCGGGATCGGACCGCGTCGGGGCTCCCGCTCTCGGCGCCGCTCACCAGCGACCCAGGCGCGCGTTCAGCACGGCCAGCGCCGCGGGGCCCGCCGTCGACGTGCGCAGCACCGTGGCACCCAGGCGCGCCCGCGCGGCGCCCGCGGCCTCGAGCCGCTCGAGCTCCTCGGGCGCGATCCCGCCCTCCGGCCCCACGACGAGCAGGATCTCGTCGGCGTCGTCCACCGGCGCCGTGCTGAGCGCGGCGTCGGTCCACGGGTCGAGCACGAGCATGCGCGCGCCGCCCGCGCGCGCGGCGAGCTGCGCGGTCGTGACGGGCTCGGCCACCTCCGGGACCCACGAGCGGTGCGCCTGCTTGGCCGCCTCGCGCACGATCGCCTGCCAGCGCTCGCGGCCCTTCCGCGCCTTGGGTCCCTCCCACCGCGAGACGCTGCGCGCGGCCTGCCACGGGATCACCTCGTCGACGCCCAGCTCGGTGGCCGCCTGCACGGCCAGCTCGTCGCGGTCGCCCTTCGCGAGCGCCTGTGCGAGCACGAGGCGCGGGCGGACCGGCGCCTCCTCGCTGCGGCCGCTCACCCGGATGCGCACGTGCTTGGGGTCGGCCGCGACGACCTCGCCGTCCAGACGCACGCCCCGGCCGTCGCCGACCGTGACGGCCTCGCCCGGGCGGACGCGGCGCACCGCGGCGGCGTGATGGGCCTCGGCGCCCGTCAGCTCGATCTCGTCGCCGACCGCGGCCGCCGCGGCGGACTCGTCGAGGAAGTGCAGCGCCACGATCAGTTGCGGAAGCGGTCGCGCAGCTTGGCGAACAGGCCCTGGTGGTGCTCGGAGAGGCGCGGCGCCTGCGGCCGCTGGCGCTGCGCCAGCTCCTCCACGAGGGCGCGCGTCTTCGCGTCGAGCTTGGTCGGCGTCATCACCCGCACGCCGAGGCGCAGATCGCCGCGACGTCCCGAGCGCAGGCCGGTGATGCCCCGGCCCTCGATGCGCAGCTCGTCGCCGGACTGCACGCCGGGCCGCAGATCCAGCTCGATCGGCCCGTCGAGGCCCTCGACCGTCACGTGCGTGCCGAGGATCGCGTCGGTCATCGCGACCTCGACGACGGCGGTGAGGTCGTCGCCCTCGCGCCCGAAGACCGGGTGCGGCTCGATCTCGACCTGCAGGTAGAGGTCGCCGTTCGGGCCGCCGGCCTCGCCGACCTCGCCCGAGCCGGGCAGCTGCAGCCGCAGGCCGCTCTCGACGCCGGCGGGGATGTCGACCGAGACGGTGCGGCGGGCGCGGACGCGGCCGTGGCCGTGGCACGTGGGGCACGGCGCGGGGATGACCGTGCCGTAGCCCTGGCACGATCCGCACGGCTGCGTCGTGACCATGTTGCCGAGCAGGCTGCGCACCTGCGTGCGCACCTGGCCCGATCCGCCGCACACGTCGCAGCGCTCGGGATGCGTGCCCGGCTGGCAGCACGAGCCCTGGCAGGTCTCGCACAGCACGGCGGTGTCGACCTCGATGTCGCGGTGCGCGCCGAAGACGACGTCGCCCAGGTCGAGCGTGAGGCGCACGAGCGCGTCCTCGCCCCGCTGGCGCCGGTCGCGAGGGCGCCCGGCCCTGCCGCCCGCCGACCCGAAGAAGGTCTCGAAGATGTCGCCGAACCCGCCGAAACCGCCGCCGCCGAACGGCGACTCGTCGCCGCCCATGTCGTAGCGCCGGCGCTGCTCCGGATCGCTCAGCACGTCGTAGGCGTGCGTGACCGCCTTGAACTTCTCGGCCGCGTCCGGGCTCGGGTTGACGTCGGGGTGCAGCTGACGCGCCAGCTTGCGGTAGGCGCGCTTGATCTCCTCGTCGCTCGCCTCGCGTGAGACGCCCAGAACCTCGTAGTGGTCTGCCACAGTCGCCTTTCCGGGACCGCCCGAGCGGTCCGTCGCCGTGTCCGTCGCGCCTCAGCGGCGCGCGGCATCCTCGTCCAGCAGCCTCGTCAGGTAGCGGGCGACCGCCCGCGCCGCCGACAGGTTGCTGGGATAGTCCATGCGGGTCGGCCCCATCACGCCCACGCGGGCCGTGCCGATCCGCGAGTCGTAGTCGCTCGCCACGATCGAGGCGTCGCCCAGGCCGAACGGCGCGTTCTCGCGCCCGATGCTCGCCGCCAGGCCCTGGTCGTCGGGCTGCATCTCCGACATCAGCCGCAGCAGGGTGACCTGCTCCTCGATCGCCTCCAGCAGCGGGTGGATGCTGCCGCGGAAGTCCTGCTCGCGGCGCGCGAGCGTGGCCGCCCCCGCCATGACGAGCCGGTTCTGGCGGAACTCCGCCAGCTCCTCCGCGATCACCCGCGCGAGTTCGCGCAGCGTGCCGGCCAGGCGGTCCGCGGGGTCCGCGGAGCCCTCGAGCACCGCGGCGACGCGCTCCGAGCCCTCGCCGACCGAGCGCCCGGTGACGAGGGTGGCGAGCTGCGCGCGCAGCAGCGCCACGTCGGCGTCCTCGAGCGCGGCCGGCACGACGACGATGCGCTGCGAGACGCGCCCCGTGTCGGTGACGAGGATCACGAGCAGCCGCGAGGGCTCGAGCGCCACGAGCTCGAGGTGCGTCACGTTCGCGCGGGCGAACGACGGGTACTGCACGAGCGCGACCTGGCCGGTCAGCTGCGTGAGCAGGCGCACGGTGCGCGCGAGGAGGTCGTCGAGGTCCTGCGGATCGGCGAGGAACGTCGAGATGGCGGCGCGCTGCGCCGGCGTGAGGGGGCGGATCTCGGCGAGGTGGTCGACGAACACGCGGTACCCCTTGTCGGTGGGCACGCGCCCGGAGGACGTGTGCGGCGCCGTGATGAGGTCCTCGTCCTCGAGCATCGCCATGTCGTTGCGGATCGTCGCGGCCGAGACGTCGAAGGCGTGGCGCTCGACGATCGCCTTGCTGCCCACCGGCTCGTGCGTGTCCACGTAGTCCTGCACGATGGCGCGGAGCACCTGCAGGCCTCGTTCGGTGACCATCGCGCTCCCTTCTGGCACTCGATCCTGACGAGTGCCAATTCTAGCCGCTCGGGCGGGGAACCGGCGGCTCAGTCGGTCAGCGCGCGCACCACGGCATCGGCCAGCAGCCGCCCCTTGAGCGTCAGCACGATGCGCCCGCGGAGGGCGGCGGGACCCTCGACGAGCTCGTCGGCGATCAGCCCCGCCACGGCCTCGCGCCGCACGGCGGGCACCGTGGCCAGCTCCAGTCCCTCGCGGATGCGGCTCTCCAGCAGCACCCGCTCGAGCAGGCGCGCCGCCTCGTCCGGCCGCTCGCGAGCCGCCGCCGGGGACTCCCCGCCGGCGAGCCGCTGCGCGTACGCGGCGGGGTGCTTCACGTTCCACCAGCGCAGGCCGGCGACGTGGCTGTGCGCGCCCGGACCGAAGCCCCACCAGTCCTGCCCACGCCAGTAGTTCAGGTTGTGCCGCGAGCGGTGCTCCGGCCCGCGCGACCAGTTCGACACCTCGTACCAGTCGAAGCCGGCCGCCGCGAGGCGGGCGTCCGCGAGCTCGTACATGTCGGCCTGCACGTCGCCGTCCGGCTCCGGCACCTCGGCGCGCGCGATCTGCCTGGCGAGCTTCGTGCCCTCCTCGATGATGAGCGCGTAGGCCGAGACGTGGTCGGGCTCGAGCGCCAGCGCCGCGTCGAGCGATGCCGACCAGTCGCCCAGGGTCTCCCCCGGCGCGCCGTAGATCAGGTCGACGCTCACGTCGAGGCCCGCGCCGCGCGCGGCGGCCACCGCCGTGCCCACGTTGGCGGGCGTGTGCGTGCGGTCGAGCGCCGCGAGCACGCGCGGCACGGCCGACTGCATGCCGATCGACATGCGGGTGACGCCGGCAGCGGCGAGCTCGTGCGCGACGGCGTCGGTGACGGTGTCGGGATTGGCCTCCACGGTGACCTCGGCCCCCGGCTGCAGCCCGAACGCCTCGCGCACCGCGGCCAGCATCCTGGCCAGGTCGCCGGCCGGCAGCAGCGTGGGCGTGCCGCCGCCGAAGAACACCGTGCTGGCCGGACGCATCGCGCCCGCGCCGCCGAGCACGCCCTCGGCGAGCTCGACCTCGCGGATCAGCGTGTCGGCGTACATGTCCTGCCGTGCCCCGCGCAGCTCGGTCGCCGTGTAGGTGTTGAAGTCGCAGTAGCCGCAGCGCACGCGGCAGAACGGCACGTGCAGGTACACCCCGAGCTCCGCCTCGCGGTCGACGGGGAGGTCGGCGGGCAGCGCTCCGTCGACGGGTGCGGGGTCGCCCAGGGGCAGCGCCGCGCCCATCAGGTGCGCGCCGCCTTCGATGTCGGCCCGCGCATCAGGACGGCGTCGCGAACAGCGGCGAGATCGCGCGCAGGTAGCGGTCGAAGAGCGCGCGGCGACGGCGGCGGATCAGGCCGGGGAACAGCCGGCCCAGCGGCCGCGTGGGGCGGTCGAAGGCGCGCACCGTGAACCACACCTCGTCGTTCTCGCGCCACTCGATCATGAACGACTCCTCGCCGCTCACCACCGATCCGCCCACCGTGCCGAGCGCGAAGCCCACGCGACGCTGCTCCTCGACGACGAAGATCACGCGCAGCTCGCCGCCCGCGTGGTGCCCGTGCACCCGGCCCTGCAGGCGCACGGTGGCGCCGGCGCTCACGAGGGGCGTGCCCTCGGCGTCGAAGCGCTGCTCGCTCTCGCCGAAGCGCTCGCCGCCGTCCATGCCGGCCGGCGCGATCGGCCGGCCCTCGCCGTCGAAGCTCACGCCGGTGTACGCGGGACCGGCCGCGGGGCGCACCTCGAGCACCTGCAGCTGCGCGCCGCGCTGCGCCGCCCACGACAGCAGCTCCTCGGCGGCCGCGCGGAAGCGCTCCTCGCCGCTGCCGATGCGCCACTCCTCCGCCGCCGGAATGCTCTTCTCCGGCGGGTACTGCAGCAGGTCGTCGGCCTGCGTGCCGCCGACGGCGGCGTAGTCGACGGTCTCGTCTCGGAACGTGCCCCGGCGCATGGTCACAGCCTACCCAGGGCTACTTGCCCTTGGTCTCGACGTCGCCCGAGAGCGCCGCGATGAACGCCTCCTGCGGCACCTCGACGCGGCCGACCATCTTCATGCGCTTCTTGCCTTCCTTCTGCTTCTCGAGCAGCTTGCGCTTGCGCGTGATGTCGCCGCCGTAGCACTTGGCGAGCACGTCCTTGCGGATCGCGCGGATGTTCTCGCGCGCGATGATCCGGGCGCCGATCGCGGCCTGGATCGGCACCTCGAACTGCTGCCGCGGGATCAGCTTGCGCAGCCGCTCCGTCATCGTCGTGCCGTACGAGTACGCCTTGTCGCGGTGCACGATGGCGCTGAACGCGTCGACGCGGTCGCCCTGCAGCAGGATGTCGACCTTCACGAGGTCGGCCTCCTGCTGACCGGCCGGCTCGTAGTCGAAGCTCGCGTAGCCCTGCGTGCGGCTCTTCAGCTGGTCGAAGAAGTCGAACACGATCTCGCCGAGGGGGATCGTGTACTTCAGCTCCACGCGCTCCTCGGAGAGGTAGTCCATCCCCTCGAGGCTGCCGCGCCGGTTCTGGCACAGCTCCATGACCGTGCCGACGTAGTCCTTGGGCGTGAGGATCGACGCGCGCACGATCGGCTCGCTGACGGCGCCGATCTTGCCCTCGGGGTACTCGCTCGGGTTGGTCACGACGATGCGCTGGCCGGTCTCCGTGAGCACCTCGTAGATCACGCTCGGCGCGGTCGTGATGAGGTCGAGGCCGAACTCGCGCGAGAGCCGCTCCGTGACGATCTCGAGGTGCAGCAGGCCGAGGAAGCCGCAGCGGAAGCCGAAGCCGAGGGCCACCGAGGTCTCCGGCTCGTAGACGAGGGCGGCGTCCGAGAGCTTGAGCTTGTCGAGCGCCTCGCGCAGCTCCGGATAGTCGCTCGCGTCGATCGGGTACAGACCCGAGAACACCATGGGCTTCGGCTCCACGTAGCCCGCGAGCGCGTCGGTCGCGGGCTTGCGCGCGTTCGTGACCGTGTCGCCCACCTTCGACTGGCGCACGTCCTTCACGCCGGTGATGAGGTAGCCCACCTCGCCGACGCCGAGGCCGCGCGTGGGCTGCGGCTCGGGGCTCGACACGCCGATCTCGAGCAGCTCGTGCGTCGCCTGCGTCGACATCATCTGCACGCGCTCGCGCGGCTCGAGCCGCCCGTCCACCATGCGCACGTACGTGACGACGCCGCGATAGGCGTCGTAGACCGAGTCGAAGATCATGGCGCGCGCCGGCGCGTCGGCGTCGCCGACCGGCGCCGGGATCTCGCCCACGAGCCGGTCCAGCAGCGCGTCGACGCCCTGCCCCGTCTTGCCCGACACCCGCAGCACGTCCTCGGGGTCGCCGCCGATGAGGTCGGCGAGCTCCTTCGCGAACCGCTCGGGATCCGCGGCGGGCAGGTCGATCTTGTTGAGCACCGGGATGATCGTGAGGTCGTTCTCGAGCGCCATGTAGAGGTTGGCGAGGGTCTGGGCCTCGATGCCCTGCGCCGCGTCCACGAGCAGGATGGCGCCCTCGCAGGCGGCGAGCGAGCGCGAGACCTCGTAGCTGAAGTCGACGTGCCCCGGCGTGTCGATCATGTTGAGCGCATACGTGGTGCCGTCGACCTCCCACGGGATCCGCACCGCCTGGCTCTTGACCGTGATGCCGCGCTCGCGCTCGATGTCCATGCGGTCGAGGTACTGCGCGCGCATGTCGCGGTCGGCGACCACGCCCGTCAGCTGCAGCATGCGGTCGGCCAGGGTGGACTTGCCGTGGTCGATGTGGGCGATGATGCAGAAATTGCGGATGCGCTCGGGCGGCGTCGCGGCGGGCTCGAGCGGATTCAGGGCGCGTGGAGACATGTTCGTCCGATTCTACGGTGCACACCCACCGCCATAATGCGCGCCACGGTGGGAGCAGATCGCTCAGATTCCGCGCGTCAACGCCACTCAGACGCGGCGGAATGCTCAACACGAGTTGATCACGGTTTCCTCACGAAGTACGGCTCCGTAACAACCCCGGAACATCCGGTGTGTGAGAGTGACTGTCAATCGGGCGGCTGTCGCCCGGAGTACGGCAGTGACCGGAGCACCAGTCACATCCCGTGATCACATGAACACAAGGAGAAGGAATGCGTCTGCGACGTATCTACGCGGGAGTGGCCGCTGCGGCCGCACTCGGCCTGGCCCTGACGGCCTGCGCGCCCGCCGACACCGGTGACGGCGGCGACGGCGACGGCGGCACCGCCAGCCAGTCGATCTCGGCGACCGTGGGCCCGGTGGACTTCACCAGCTACAACGGGTTCGCCAGCGCCTCGTACAACACGTACAACTCCGCGATCGTCGACCTGCTGAAGGTGGGGTTCGTCTACTACGGGCCCGACGGATCGATCGTTCCGAACGAGGACCTGGGCTCGTTCGAGCTCGTCAGCGAAGACCCCATGGTCGTCGAGTTCACCATCAGCGATGACGCTGTGTGGTCGGACGGCACGCCCATCACGGTGGCCGACGCGATCCTCGCGTGGGGCATCCAGAACCCGAACCTCAGCACCGAGGTCGACGAGGACGGCAACCCCGTGCCGCTGTTCGACTCGGTCTCGCAGGACCTCGGCAACACCGTTCCCGCGGGCCCGCAGGGCGACCCGAGCGGCAAGACCTTCACCATGGAGTTCGCCGCACCCGACCCCGACTGGCAGATCCAGACCTACCTCCTCGACCCGGCCCACGTCGTCGCGGAGCAGGCCGGAATGACCGTCGAGGAACTCACGGAGGCGATCCTCTCGGGCGACTCCGAGGCGCTGGCGCCGGCCGCCGAGTTCTGGAACAACGGCTGGACGACCGAGCCGGGCACGCTGCCCGACACCGCCCTCATCCCGTCGTCGGGCCCGTACATCCTCGACTCGTGGAGCGCCACGCAGTCGGTCACGCTCAAGGCCAACCCTGAGTACTACGGCGAGCAGCTGGCGCCGCAGAACGACGAGCTCGTGTTCCGCTTCATCGACCAGGCGTCGATGCCGCAGGCGCTCCAGAACGGCGACGTCGACGTGATCGCCCCGCAGCCCACGGTCGACACCATCAACCAGCTCGAGGAGATGGGCGACGCCGTCAGCGTCTACACCGGTCCCACGCTCACGTGGGAGCACCTCGACCTCAACCAGCGCGAGGGCGCGATCTTCTCCAACGCGGAGCTGCGCAAGGCGTTCGCCATGTGCGTGCCGCGCCAGCTGATCGTCGACAACCTCATCAAGCCCCTCGACCCCGAGGCCGAGGTGATGAACTCGCGCGAGGTGTTCCCCTTCCAGGAGAACTATGACGAGGTCGTCGCCGCCTCGTACGACGGCCGGTACGACGAGGTCGACATCGAGGGCGCGAAGGCCATCGTCGAGGCCGAGGGCGCGACGGGCACCGAGGTGACCATCAAGTACACCGCGGGCAACCAGCGCCGCGCCGACGAGGTCGCCATGATCAAGTCGTCGTGTGACGAGGCCGGCTTCAACATCGTCGACGGCGCCACGGAGGACTTCAGCGCCGACGCCGCCGCGGGCAACTTCGATGTGGCGCTGTTCGCCTGGGCCGGCTCGGGCCAGATCACCTCGGGGCAGAACATCTACGCCTCGGGCAAGCCGCAGAACTGGGTCGGCTACTCGAACCCCGAGGTCGATGCCGCTTGGGACACGCTGGCGAGCTCGCTCGACCCGGAGGTCCACCTCGAGCAGACGAAGATCATCGAGAAGCACCTGTGGGACGACCTGTACAGCATCCCGCTCTTCGCTCACCCGGGCGTGGACGCGGCCTCCAGTGACATCGCGAACGTGGAGCACACCACGACGCAGAGCGGCGTCACCTGGAACGCCTACGCCTGGAACCGCGCGGAGTAATCTGCCAGCCTGACGTACCCCGGTGGGGGGGGGGGGGGGGGGGGGGGGGGGGGCG